>DKLL01000015.1:352-6638 GCA_002455755.1 Acinetobacter sp. UBA6641 | reverse complement strand
CGATACCCGCGCGCAGCCGTATGTTCCGTGTTAAAGCCATAACCACCCAGAATTGTCTCCCCATCAGTTCCAATTTTCATGGATTTTTCTGCACAGAGAAGACGTGCTAAATAGGCTTCCCTATGAAAAGCTTGGCCTGCTTCAGCCAGGCTGGCCGCATTTAAAACCAGCATGCGCATGGCATCAATTTCAATCGCCATATCAGCAATCATAAAAGCGACACTTTGACGGTGTGAAATAGGTTCACCAAATGCAGTACGTTGATTGGCATATTGAATGCAGTAAGCTTTGACTGCTTCACATGTGCCAATCGCCATGGCACACCACATTAAGTTGCCCAGGTCTAGNNTGAGCCATTCAGTTCAGCATTCACTAAAAATAGATCGGCAGTTTCTCCCAACAGAACTAAGTTTTTTTCTCCATTAATCACATATTGCCCGTTACTCGACGTAGCCTTGGTTTTTAATTGAAGTGGATTAAAAGCAGCTGTGGCTTCCTGAATGGCAAAGGTAGCGTGTATCTCGGCATCATTTGCAAAACTGGATAAATATGTTGCTTGAACTTTTTCAGAGCCCCATTGAGTAATGGCATTAATCGCACTAAAGGTTGACAGTAATCCGGCCGTTAAGCTGAAATCACCCTTGGCCAAATGCTCTGCAATTAAAATATTGCTTAAAATATTTTTTTCAGTTGCCACTCCACCCAAGGCTTCAGGCAAAGCATAATAATTTAGTCCTAAGTCCGTCGCATGTTGCCAAAGCGCTGCGGGAAATTTTTCATTCTGGTCGGCTTGATAGGCCAGGGGATAAAGTACTTCCGAGGCGAATTGATCCATGGCATCACAGGTCATTTGCTGTTCTTCAGTCAGGTTCAAATCAAAGAGTGATTTATGCTGATTGGGTAAACGCTGCTTGCTGACACCTGAACTGGCTTTAAAGGCTTTTTGGGTTTTGCTTAAAGTTTTAAAACCCATTTTAGAGCTTTGATAGAGAGATTTTTCCAGAAATTTGCGCAGTTTGAATTGATCAAGTACATCACTGCCAGCAATTCTGGTAATGAGTGATAGCCCAAGTCCTTGAGCTTTATTTACCATATTGGTCATTTTTAGTCNNTTTTATGCTGACATGTGAATATCGAAATGACTATGTCATCGCTGACAATTAAAATTGACTTAGATAAACAGTTAAAGGTAAGTTTAAGTTTAATTAAATAATTGAATGGTATTTATTTTTTTATATTAATAACGTGGATTGAAAAGTAAAAATTGACTAGAATGACAAAAAATCATTCTAGTCTGCACACAGGTTATAGAAAATTTGCCACCATTTTTCGTACATTGGTTTTTGCATCAATGACGGTCATGAAGGTATAGGCACCAATAAATTTACGACTAATGAACATAAACTCTTTAGGCGGCACGCTGAAATAACGCGATGCCATCGATTTAGAGGCACGTTGCATGACACGGCTATGCAATTGGCTTTTCTTCCAGTCATAGCGCTGATTTGCATCCATTACACCTTCAGGCAATTCTGGATTATTCATGATGCTACTAAAGGCTTCTGTGGCCAATAAAAACACTTTAGCCATATCAGGCTTGATACTTTGCGGAATTGAATCAAAGAATTCATAACCGGTCATGGCACGAACCATTTCATCTATATTGTGGTCATAACCGGCTTTGATCAGATTACGGGCGACTTTCAGCAAATGTTCATCAAACTGGCGGATTGCCCCAAAATCTAGTAATACAATCTGGTCATGAGTTTCAGCACCATCTCCCAAACGGACCAAGTAATTGCCAAAGTTTGGATCAGTCTGCATTTCACCCCATTCAAAAATCTCACGAACTGCAATCTCGAGAGATGCTTCACCTAACTGGTTACGGCGTTCTTGAGGTAGAGAAAGCATGACCGGACTGTTAATGGGTACACCACGTTCAAAAGTCATGCACAGCACTTGATCGGTACAATATTCATCGACAATTTGCGGCACGATATAACGCGGATCATCTTTTAGGCGTTCGGCAAAGCGGCGTGTCGTCGCAGCTTCAATCTTGTAATTGACTTCACGATGCATCATTTCACGAACTTCATCAAACCACTGATCAAATTCACGGGTTTGCGGCACCATACGGGTCAGTTTAAGCATATTCTTAAACAGGCTCATGTCCGAATCAATTGCATCAGCCACGCCAGGATACTGAATTTTTAAGACGATTTCCAAACCATCCGAGTTACGTGTGGCACGGTGTACCTGTGCCAAAGAAGCCGTTCCCAAAGGTTCGCGGTCTATGGTTAAATCATGCAGTTTAGCGCCAAGTTGCTGTTCCAGTTGATGTTTGATGGCAGGCCATGCAAGTGCAACAGTCTGATTATTTAGAGTGTTTAAAGCCTGAGTGATTTCTTCAGGTAAAAAATGTTCACCATAGAGTGCCATCATTTGCCCGATTTTCACAATCGAACCTTTTAATTTACCAATTTCAGAAACAAGATAATCGGCTTGTTCTTTCATAGCTTTTTTACGTTTCTTTTCTTTTTCTGCTTCGCTTGAAAAGATGGTGGTTGCACTAGATGCAGCCCAACGCGTTCCTGCGAGTAAAGAGGCTTTAGCGATAGATAAGCGTCGATCCATGGAAGAAGTTTTGAGTTGTTTAAGCTTATCGTTCTGATCTGACATTAAACAAAATCCTTTAATCAGCAAGTCGCAGAATATTTAATTGTAGCGGATATTACCGTTTATTCACGTATTAAAAAAGTTCAACATGCTGAATGGAGAGTAAATATGTTTAATATTTAATTTATTTTCCATAAAAAAGTGTCACAGTACTTAAATAAAGTAAATATCTAGTGATTCTTAGGCTTCAATCCCATAACCTTAATGATATGCATCAAGATTGGTAGAGAGAGGGTTGCAAAGCGGCTCATGGAGATGAGCAGATATTTACATACGAAATTGAACTTTAAACTCACCTTTTTGCTTTAACACATTTTTATTGTCTTGAATATGTTTAAAAATCATGGCTTGAACCGTATCATGTTGAAAACCAAGCGCATAACCTTTGACAATAATGATGCTAGGTAAACTAAAAAACAGATATTTTGCATCGTCTTCTGACGGACTATTGTGAATGGCGTGTTCAATTAAACTCTGTTGAAAGAATTTTTTTTCGCTCTGTACCTGTACAGAATCAATATCATTCCAGTAGTTTTGGCGCATTGCCATTAAGTTATTGTGCTTGTAGCTCATAACAAGAAGTATTTAGAAAATAATGAAAACTATATACGGTCATTTTAGCTAGATTCAATATGTAATTGTAAGTAAGTTTTTATCGGATGCAGGCTTGAACTGTAGTGATATAGGAATTTGCACATGATTGTTGTAGTATCTCTAAATAAACAAAAAAATAGTATTTAAATTTGAGTCATTTAAGACAGGGGAATATTATGCGATTTTTAATGCCAGTGATTTTCAGTATAGTGGCTTTGGGTTCAACTTCAGTTTCAGCACAAGGATATTCGGACGAATATAATAAATGTCTAAATACTTCGTATGGTCAAATTGAAACGGTTAAAAAATGTGTAGATAAAGAATTGAAAAGCCAGGAAAAAAAATTAAAAAAACATTATGAAAATTATTTGAAAAACAGTGGTGATAATCAAAGTTACGTCGAGCAGCAACACAAAATTTGGCAAAACCGTGTTAATCAGCAATGCTATTTAAAAGTGACCACAAGCTTGCTTAAAGTCAAACAAAATAAATGTATTTTAGAAATGACGATGGAACGTGCTTACTATTATCAAATGAGGTAGATGGCGAATAGATTATTGTTTTTAATCCGCTTGAAACGTTATATAAACCTGCAAAACAAGGTATCATAAGGCGTTTTAAAATTGACCTTGGAGATGCCTTAAGTGGATCAACTGACTATTAGCCCTGAACATTTACAGGAAGCCGCTGAAAACCTAAGCACAATTCGCGATTTTATCCGTTTTGGTGTTTCAGCTCTACGTCAATACGATGCACACTTAGGTCAAGGTACAGAAGACTTTTTTGCAGAAAGCTCGGCTTTAGTCTTGCAAACACTGGCATTGGACTGGAATGCCAACCCGGAAATTTTAGATGCGAAATTATTGCCAAGTGAAAAAGCTGAATTTATCAGTTTGCTGGAACGTCGTATCAATGAAAAAGTGCCAACTTCATATTTGTTGAATCTGGCATATTTCTGCGATAAACCTTATTACGTGGATGAACGTGTGCTGATCCCGCGTTCGCCGATTGCAGAATTAATTAACCAACGCTTTGCACCCTATTGCCTGGATGAAAATGGTGAAATGCGTGAAGCCTTGAACAATCTTCCTGAAAATGATCACCCGAAAACTCCGCGTCGTATTTTAGACATGTGTACCGGTTCTGGCTGTATTGCAATTGCTTTGGCTTATGCATTTCCCGAATCTGAAGTGGATGCTACCGATATTTCTAAAGAAGCTTTGGAAGTGGCATCGATTAATGCTGAACATCACAACATGCAATATCAGGTTGCTTTGATGGAATCTGACTTATTCGCCAAAATTCCTGCCGAAAATCAATACGATTTAATCGTATCTAACCCTCCCTATGTGGATGCTGAAGATATGGCCGATTTACCGGCAGAGTTCTTGCATGAACCTGAACTGGCACTTGCAGCGGGTCAAGACGGTCTGGATCTGGTGCGTAAAATGCTGGCTCAGGCGGCAGATTATTTGACTGAAGATGGCTNNGCAATTCTGAATGGGCCATGAAGCAGAATTTTAATACTGTGGATTTCCATTGGTTAACTTTCCAGAAAGGTGGTTCGGGTATTTTTGCTTTAACCGCAGAGCAATGCCGTAAATACCGTGATTTATTTGAAAAATCTGTTCAAGCATAAGGAGTTGTGAACATGGCAGGTAATAGTATTGGACAACTGTTCCGTGTAACGACTTGTGGTGAATCTCATGGCGTTGGCCTGATGGCAATTGTCGATGGGGTGCCACCAGGGATCGAACTGACTGAAGCAGATTTACAAAAAGATTTAGACCGTCGTAAACCGGGTACCTCCAGGTTTGCAACACAGCGCAAAGAACCGGACCAAGTTGAAATCATTTCTGGTGTATTTGAGGGTAAAACCACAGGTACATCGATTGGTTTACTGATTCGCAATACCGATCAGAAATCGAAAGATTATGGCAATATTGCCCAGACTTTCCGTCCGGGTCATGCTGACTATACCTATACGCAAAAGTATGGTTTCCGTGACTATCGTGGCGGCGGTCGCTCAAGCGCGCGTGAAACCGCAATGCGCGTGGCAGCCGGTGCAATTGCCAAGAAATATTTAGCTGAAAAGTTTGGTATTGTCATTCGTGGTCATGTCACACAAATCGGTACGGAAAAAGCAAAAAAATTAGATTGGAATGAAGTTCCAAACAATCCGTTTTTCTGTGGCGATGTAGAGGCTGTGCCACGTTTTGAAGCTTTGGTGACTTCATTACGCGAACAAGGCACCAGCTGTGGTGCGAAGCTGGAAATTCTGGCCGAGAATGTGCCAGTGGGTTGGGGCGAACCGGTATTTGACCGTCTGGATGCAGATATCGCACATGCGATGATGAGCATCAATGCTGTTAAAGGTGTTGAAATTGGTGATGGCTTTGCAGTTGCCGAACAGTTTGGTCATGAATCGCGTGATGAATTGACCACAGATGGTTTCCTGGCGAATCATGCCGGTGGTATCTTGGGCGGAATCTCGAGTGGTCAAACTATTCGTGTTGCGATTGCACTGAAACCGACTGCAAGTATTACCACCCCAGGTAAAACCATTAATATCGACCGTGAAAATACGGATGTATTGACTAAAGGTCGTCATGATCCGTGTGTAGGTGTTCGTGCGACCCCAATCGCTGAAGCGATGTTCGCAATTGTACTCATGGATCACTTTATGCGCCATCGTGCACAAAATGCCGATGTAGTTGCGCCGTTTACTCCGATTGAACCTAAGTGAAGAGCTTTTGTGATCCCCTAAAAACCAGACGCCAAGTCTGGTTTTTTATTGCCTGATTTTTTAGCTATTATTTATGGTAGTTTCTACAAAACAGAAATTTTTAGAAAACAATGAAAGCATTAAAATATAGACTGGCAAATGCCAATGATGTTGAAACTCTTGTTGCGTTGATTAATCAGGTCTATCGTACCCATACAGGTTCTGGCTGGACCAGTGAACAGGAGATTGTGGCTGGGGAGCGGGTTAATGCCCAGCAGCTAAAGCAAACCT
>DKLL01000015.1:0-317 GCA_002455755.1 Acinetobacter sp. UBA6641 | reverse complement strand
TGGGGCAGCCATTGATTGATTTACAATTACAGCATATGTCCAAGTCTGTTTCTTAAGTGAAGTATAGGAGAGATTTACACCGTGCAAACTATCCAGAAAATAGCCTAAGCTAAATCACTTAACTGAATTGATTTAATTTTAAATTTCTGAAAAATTTATTTATTTATATTTAAATAACAGGAATTAACAAATAAATGAATTTAGTGCTCGCGCATGGTATAAAAATTGCTCATATTAAGATAAGTAATTATTGCAGGAGAGATGTTCTTCTGTGAACACGCCGAAGGAGCAACGACCCCGGAAACTCTCAGGCAAAA
>DKLL01000065.1:3980-4344 GCA_002455755.1 Acinetobacter sp. UBA6641 | reverse complement strand
TCATCATATAAAATTTCCACTATCTCGAACAGCAGCAAAGAACCTAGATCGTTGTACGCTTTAGCTTACAAAACAGCCTGAATTCTATCCATGGGAATTGGGCTATTTTTTGTCCTCGAAAGGCTGGCAACATTAAAAAAATTTTCAATTTGCTTTAAAAGAAATTAATTTTATGGACAAAAGATTTCAAGCTTGATTAAAAAATTATCTATTTGTTTGGACGTATGTTTTTTTTATCTTTCTGGTTGTGGATTTATTATATTAAATATTTGATAAATAATATTATTTAAAATATGTAATTCACCAATTAAAATGTCCTGTTTTTAACTGCAAGAGTCAAGAACAGGATTTAAATTTCTTTGTT
>DKLL01000065.1:0-3966 GCA_002455755.1 Acinetobacter sp. UBA6641 | reverse complement strand
TATTTCATTCTCAACAATCTCATTGCATATACCCAAAAAAATCACATTAATATTTGAAATATCAAATAAATTCACAGTTTATTCACACCCGGAACCGTACCATCACTCCCATGACACATGACGATATTTTATATTTTAACTCATCATCCGTTGGTTCCAGCTACAGCCCAAAGCAATGATTTAAATACGCAGTTAAATTCTGGCTGCTTTGAGCGAAAAACTGCCGAATAGATTTTATATCAAACTGATTAAACCTTGATAAAAATGAGTATCTGTATGATTTTACAGCAATATAAAATTGTTTTTGGTGGGAGTATGGGTGCTGGAAAGTCGGCCACCATTAAAGCACTCTCCGACATTCCGGTCATAGAAACCGAAGCCATGAATACTGACATAAATAGACATAGCAAATATTCCACGACGGTAGGAATCGACTATGGCGAAATCGTGCTTGAGGATGACACCAAAATAGGACTGTATGGTACTCCGGGTCAGGATCGTTTTGATTTTATGTGGTCTATAGTCTGTAAAGGTGCCATTGGTGTGGGTATTTTAATTGATCATTCCCGTACAGAGCGTTTGCAAGATTTACAAACCTATCTCAGCGCTTTTCAAAGCTATAGTGAAAATATTGTGATTGGTATTACCCATCTCGATCAACAAGAGGATCAGATGCTCAAGATTTATCGGGACTGGATGAGTGTACACCACTACAGTTACCCCATATTTGCGGTCGATGCCAGACAAAAAGATGATGTGCTGCTTATGGTGGAAGTCTTAATTGCTGCTATTGAAACTCGCAGCATTGCCATGCTTTAAAGGATGAAATCAAAGTGACTACCAATACTCTTTCACGCCAGATTCCGCAATCATTGATTGAAACAGGCCGTATGAAAATTCACGAACTGTTAAATAACGTGAGCGGTCTTGATTTGGTCATGCTGTGCTCTTCTGACGGTTTTCAATTGGCTTTGGCCAGTAAAAAGAAGCTGGAAAATACTGGAAAAATTGCGGCTGTCAGTAGCTCAATTTTAGCGATGGTATCGGCCTTTATTTCAGAAATAAATTTAATAGGCTGTAAAACCCTTTCACTTGATGCAGAAAATGGTCATGTCGTGTTAACTGGTGTGGAACATGCCCACTATCCCATGCTGATTGTAGCGGTAGGTTCACCTGATGTTCTAATGGGGCAAATGCGATATGAAGTCAAGAAAACATCAGAATCTTTAGCCAAAATAAATGCATAGATGATCGAATCTATAATGAATACGCGATTTATTATCATGTAATACACTGTATTTAAATGAATTTTAATTATCTATTGTAATAACACCTGGCTTAATGCGGTTAGAGAATGAAAAAGTTTTTAAATATTGCTGTCTTCGGGTTGAGCCTGAATCTGCTTGACCAACTTAAAAGCCAAATATTGTTATCTGTTCCTCGTGAAGCACAGGTACGCTGGGTCAATATCGCTGAAAAAAATATTGACCTGTTGATGGTGAATGATGCTTTTTTGCTTCATCCAGCATTCAAAAAATTCTCTCGCAAATTCATATACAGTACTTACGTCTCATTAAAGTTCCAGAACAACAGGGCATGATTGTCGATGATACCTTATCTTATCCTGTAACCCAGTTAGATGATTTACGTGAGTGGTTACAAGAAAAATTCTTTGATTACGAACCAGATGGTCATCTTCATCTGCCCTATACAACTGTAGAACAATCTGTTGCTGTCTCAACCGTATTTAATCAATGCCTATTGGCCCGCAACGGTTTTATCCAGTTATTCGATCATCAGGGGTTCTTGGCCCTAGTTGATACAATGACAGAGCGCGTCTGGGTCAATCCCCGTTATCCCGTGACTGGTTTTGACAGAAGTCTGAATCAAACCTATGCTACAAATCAGTTTGTGCAAGAGACGATTAAGAATATACAAGCCCAGGATTTACGTAGCTGGTTGTGGCAGGTGGCCTATCGTTCTATTGATATAGAACTTCCAGAGATTCAGGAAAATCAATATTTCAAATTGCAGATCTGGCCAAAATTCGAGTCAGGCTATGAGCGTCGGAATCTTTTAAAAATTGCGACATGTTTTGCCCAAGGCGCTCAGATTCAAACGGCAATTCATCAATTAAACATTCCCAAACAACAAATCATCCGGTTTGTTGCGCTCACCCATATGCTCAAAATGGGCGTATGGATTGACTCTCATGGAGCAAAATTCATGAGAAATGATGAATCAGCTGATCAAGGTCAGATGATTCAAGTGCGCAGTTTTTTTATGAAACTGCGTAAAAAACTAGGTCTTTAAATCAATATTTTTTCTGGGGAAACCCTTAACTCAAGGTGGAAAGTAAAATGGCTCGTATCGTTTTAGACAGTTTAACTATGATGGATGGTTTTATTGCAGCAGCATTGGTAGATAGTGAAAGTGGTTTAGCTTTAGCCGTTCAAGGGACAACCATAAATTTAGAACTTGCTGCAGCAGGCAATACCGAAGTCATACGCGCAAAACGTAAAATAGCCAAAGCACTTCAATTAAATGATGATATTGAAGATATTTTAATTACTTTGGGCAAGCAATATCACCTGATTCGCCCTCTTGAAAGCAATGACAACTTATTTTTGTATCTTGTCTTAGATCGTCCAAAATCAAATTTAGCCATGGCTCGCTTTGAGCTAAAAGCATTTGAAAAAGAATTGGACTTTTCTTAAAAGCGTATTCAAAACAAGTTATCTAAGCATCTCTGCTTGAGATGCTTATTATATATGATGACTTTTTTTAATTTAGAAATACGTTGTCTAGGATGGCTACGGATATATAAGATTTTTAAAGATCGGGACTATACCCGGATGGTACTCTAGCCATCATGCATGAAGGCCGGACAATCCATTACAGCAGCTTCGATAAATTAACTCGGCTCAACCAGCGTGAGATTGTTGAGAATGAAATATTAGGTTCCGTCCTGATCTATATTCAATAACAGCCTGAAGAATTGAAACAATCAAACATACATTCTCGGGTCAAGACAAGTATGCCGGGCCGTACAGCTCAGAAAGCCATCATTGAGCAAAGAAATTTAAATCCTGTGCTTGACTTGGAAATGTCGCTATAGGACATTTCTATTTGGCTATTAGCTAGGACATTTTTACTTGGGAATAATAGCTATTTTTTATTCCATATAAATCATGGTCTTATTGCATAGATAAAAGCCCAGGCTATAAGGATTGGGTCTTTTTAATAATTTATTACGTTCCACGCTTATTGTTTGACCATTGTTGCACATTTTTAATAAGACAAACTGAACAAAAAACTATTTCCCCAAAATCATTTCCAGTACAAACTTGGAGCCAATAAAACCAATCGCCAGTAACATAAAACCAATGAGGGTAAAGCGAATGGCTTTCTGACCGCNNTTCAATGGTAAAGAAGCCAAAACCGAGCGCTAAAGTCAGTAGCACAAAACCGGTAATGATTAAATCAAACAGCAAGGATTCCATCGCCTGAAAAGAAGGCAGTAAATTGACCCACAGCCTTTTGGTCTTGTTCTTCAATTCACGGTTCTGAAACCACAAAATTACGGCCTGAATGGTGGCCATCAGCAGAACCGCATAGGCCGATAAAGACAAAATAATATGAATGTCTAAACCCAAAGAATGCTGTTCAATGACCTGATTGGATTTGCTTAAGGCAAAACCTAAAATCAGGCCGATTGCGGCAACCGGAATGCCGAGTAAATTCAGTGCCAAAATGGGGCGGAAAGTGCTAAACAGCAGGCTGAGCAGCAGCATCAGACCAGAGGTAAATGACATTAATACAAAAACATCATAGTTAATGCCGGAAGGGGTTAGCATATCGCTACACAGAACACCGCCATGCAACAACAACCCTAAACCGAGAACAAGTCCTAAAAACCAATGGTTTGGATCACGTTTTGACATTAAGTGAATAAATAGATACCAG
>DKLL01000250.1:506-5537 GCA_002455755.1 Acinetobacter sp. UBA6641 | reverse complement strand
CCTTGCCTCAATCATGATATGGTTTAATTGATGACACGCCCTAAATAATGAGCAGGTTTTTTTCTTATCCATATTTCTTGGCTTTCTTTCAAATCTTGGCTCAGGATATGATCATATCAATACCACCAAGACCCGCAAAAAGAATTTTATTACTCAAGCCATATTTCTCAATTTTGCATCAGCCTTGTTCTGTATCAACTATCATTAAACCTCAAATTTAAGTGATCGCTAAAATTGATACTTAGTTATATTCCAAGAAGTCTGGATGACTTTGTTTATCAGTTTTTTATCAAAATCAGTGATTTTACTATTTAGGTATTTTCATTGATTTTATGCAATCAATCTTAGTGTTATTACAGAGTTTTGATATAGTAAGACCAATTTAGAATCAACATTAGGAATATGTTATGTCAGCAGCTCCACGCATTGGTGTATTAGGTGCAGGCGGTCGTATGGGACGCATCCTTATTCAGGCAGTGAAAGAAGCAGGTTACCAACTGGCAGCGGCAGTTGAACGTCCTGAAAGCAGCCTGATTGGTGCAGATGCTGGTGAGATCGCTGGTATTGGTGCTGTTGGCGTTAAGGTTGTAGGCAATCTGCAAGACGTATTAAAAGACTGTGATGTGGTGATTGATTTCACAGCACCTGTTGCGACTGTACAGCATTTAAAATTGTGCCGTGAAGCAGGGGTGGCCATAGTGATTGGTACCACCGGTATGAATGACGAACAGAAAGCCTTCCTGGATGACAGTGCAACTCAAACACCGGTGGTCTATGCGGCAAACTATTCGGTTGGCGTGAACGTTTCCATCAAGCTGTTGGAACTCGCTTCCAAAGTATTCGGTGACACTGTCGATATTGAAGTGATTGAAGCGCATCACCGTCACAAAGTTGATGCACCGTCAGGTACAGCATTGATGATGGGTGAAGCGATTGCCGGTGCTTTAGGTCGTGACCTGAAAAAAGATGCGGTTTATCATCGTGAAGGGCATACAGGCCCACGCGAACGTCAAAGTATTGGTTTCCAGACTATTCGTGGTGGTGATATTGTCGGTGAACATACCGTAATGTTTATTGGCGAAGGTGAACGTGTTGAAATTACTCATAAAGCAACCAACCGTATGAACTTTGCTGCCGGTGCGGTACGTGCCGCAGCTTGGGTGGTGGGCCGCGAAGCGGGTAAATATGACATGAAGGATGTCCTGGGCTTTAACGATATTCAGGTATAAAAAATCGTTAAAATCATTTATAACAATACGTAGCAAAATTAAAATAAGAAGCACAATGGAATGAAAAAAGTAATATTGATGGCCTGTGCGGTAGCAATGCTTGCTGCTGCACAAGCTAAACCTGTTGATAATGCCAAACTCAGTATTAATAAAAATAATATTAAGGTTTGGACCTACCAAAACAGTCAAAATCCGGTATTTTTATACAGAGCTGAAACCACTTACGATACGCCTTTTGAAAAAGCCGTTAGTCTGATTCTGGATGTCGACCATGCGGTGAAATGGGTGCCGTATATGGGCAGCATCAAAGTCCTTTCGCGCGACGATAAAAAAGGCGAATTTTTATTGTATATGGTGCTGGATTTCCCTTTTCCACTGAAAGATCGTGATTTAGTGGTGCAAGGTAAAATGGTGAAAGATGCTCAAGGCATGGTTACCATTAAAAATAAAGCGGTCGATAAAGGCTATGCCAAAAATCCGGATTATGTCCGTTTGACCCATTATGAAGGCGATTGGACTTTTCAGAAATTAGCCAATAATAAAGTTAAAGTTTCAACTTATGGTTATGCGAACCCAGAAGGCTCTATTCCTTTAAGCTTTGTGAATATGTTTGTACAGCAGCAGCCGTATCAGATGCTGCAGAAGATGAAGACAGAACTTGCTAAACCCTCAACTATTCCACTGTTGCCTGAAGCATTACGTTAAAACAGAAAAATAAAAAGTCCGCATCAGGCGGACTTTTTTATTAGCGACATTTTAATAGCATTCTTGGGCACTGACCAGCATACCGGTATGGGGGATTGAAATCTCCAGATCCCGGACAATTTCTGGCAGGAAACCCATCGGAGAAAATTCAGTGGTACCAATGGCAAAGGCACCAACGGCAAGCGCAAGCAAAGGAAATTAATCTTCAGGGCTGCTGTTTAGTCCCAGATGGGTGCCAGTTGTTGCGGATTAACTTCACGGCCATTGCGTTCCAGCGTACTGATCAACGCTATTTCTGTTTGAGTCAGCTGAATATCCTGTGCTGCCAGATTGGCAAGCAGATGTTCACGTTTGGTCGAAGATGGAATCACTGCGAAGCCCTTTTGCAAGGCCCAAGCCAGTGCAATTTGTGCAGTCGAAGCCTGATGCTGTGCAGCAATCTGTTGCAGGACTGGATCATGTAGCACTTTGCCATAAGCCAACGTCATATAAGAGGTCACATCAATATTCTGTGACTGTAAAAAATCGACCAGATGCTGATTTTGCAGATAAGGACTCAGTTCAATCTGATTGGTGGCAATGTGTTCTAGGCCAATACTGTCAATCGCCTGCCGGGTCAGTTCAATATTGAAATTGGATACGCCGATATGCTCGGTCAGACCTTGCTGCTTGGCCTCCAGTAAAGTCTGCATCAGTTCAGGAATATTGGTGCCGAGTTGCGGTGCTGGCCAATGGATCAGGGTCAGGTTGACTGCATCAGTACGCAGTTTATGCAGACTTTCTTTGAGGCTTGGAATCAGTTTGTCGGACGCATAGTTATCTGTCCAGATTTTGGTGGTCATGAACAGCTCATTACGATGGACCTGACTTTCGGCAATGGCCTGACCGACTTCGGCTTCATTGGCGTAAATCTGTGCGGTATCCACGGCGCGATAACCGACTTCCAGTGCAGTTTTGACTGAATCAATCACTGTCTGTCCAGACAGGCGAAAGGTACCGACACCGAATTGAGGAACAATATTCATAATTTTAATGTTTAAGTATTTTCGATGTTGAATATTTTGTGCTTTTTATTGTTGCGAAAAAATATCTGAATTTGCAAAATATTGTTGACTGAAAATCAATAAAAGCATGACAGATGAAATCGACGATTGAAGAATTACAGGCCTTTGTCACCATTGTAGATAGTGGTTCGATTGTCATGGCAGCAGAGCGTTTGGGCCAAACTACTTCCGGTGTTAGCCGTGCCTTGCAGCGTCTGGAAAATAAATTAAATGTCACGCTGTTAGAAAGAACTACACGCAAGCTGAAACTGACCCAGGAGGGACAGCTATTTCTGGAAAAGGCCCGCAAAATTCTGAATGATCTGGCTGCAGCAGAAGATGCCTTGCTGAAATCGGATAGTGACACCTCTGGGCTGATCCGGGTGGATTCGGCCACGCCTTTTATTTTGCATGTCATTGTGCCGCTGATGCAGGAGTTCGTGCAACGCTATCCCAATATTGAAATTGAACTGAATAATCATGATCAGGTGATTGATTTGCTGGAACATAAAACCGATGTCGCGATCCGGTTTGGAGAACTGCACGATTCAAGTTTACATGCCAGGTTATTGTGTCGTAGCCGCCTGTATATTGTGGTGAGTCCTCTCTACTTGGAACAACATGTAGTACCGCAAGCTCCAGCGGATTTATCGCAACATGCCTTGCTGGGTTTTAGCCAGCCGACGCATTTAAATACCTGGCCGATTCAGTTGAATGGTGAAGATTTAATTGTCCATCCCAAAATAAAAGCCTCCAATGGAGAAACGGTTCGGCAACTGGCTTTACAAGGCCTCGGGATAACCTGTTTGTCGCGCTTTTTGGTTGAAGATGATTTACAGGCCGGTCGCCTGAAGGCCTTATTTGAAGATCAAATTCGTCTGCATTATCAGGACATCCATGCAGTGTACTATCGACAAGAGCATCTGCCAAAAAGGGTGCATTTATTTATCGAATTCCTGACACAAAAACTGGCCGTATATTTATAAGTGACTGAAAGACCAATTTGTCAGACTGAATCAGAATCTGCCAAGCACTATTGTTCTTGGCAGATAGGATTCGAGAGAACATTAAACTGAAAAATGGACTAGAAATCCGCTTTGAGTACAATCCGGTAACGGGCCTGACCCGAATGCAGACGTTCAATGGCTTGATTGAGCTGTGACATCGGAAAAACTTCAATTTGCGGTGCAATATTTTTACGGGCAGCAAACCTCAGTAATTGGCGTAGTGCCGCAGGGGAGCCGGTAGGGGAACCGGTCACGGATTTTGCGCCGCCAATCAGTGTGCCGGCCGAGATCTGCATGGGTTCCAGGGGAAGCCCGAGCATATGCACGGTACCGTTTGGCGCAAGGGTAGCGAGGTAAGCCTGCCAGTTCAAGGTCACATTGACGGTACTGAGTAACAAATCGAATTTACCGCGTTGAGCTTTTAATGCGGCTGTATCGCGGCTATTCACCACATGGTCTGCACCCATGGCTTTCAGCTCTTCAGTCTTGTCCAAATTTGAAGTAAAGGCGGTAATTTCACAGCCCCAGGCTTTCAGCAGTTTGATCGCCATATGACCTAAGCCGCCAATCCCGATCACACCCACATGATGTATGGCCTGAATCTGATGTTTTAGAATCGGATCAAATACGGTAATTCCTCCACAGAGCAGTGGCCCGGCACTTTCAGGGTCCAGATCTTCCGGCAGGGGAATCGCCCATTGCCAGCCGGCACGGACTTTGTCGGCAAATCCACCGGCATGTCCAACAATGGTCGCCGTTTGTCCGCCCGTACAGAGTACTTGCTGACCTGATATGCAGGGGTCGCAATATTGGCAACTTTCAGCAGTCCAACCGATGCCAACGCGTTGTCCCACTTTCAAACCTTTGGCCTCTGAACCCAGCTGGGTAATGGTGCCAATAATTTCATGTCCGGCGACTACGGGATAAACCGAAGATTTCCAGTCATTATTAATCACTGAAATATCGGAATGGCATAAACCGCAGTATTCAACTTTAACTTCAACCTGATGAGGCTGCAATTCTCCGGCGTCAAACTGATAGGGTTCA
>DKLL01000250.1:0-431 GCA_002455755.1 Acinetobacter sp. UBA6641 | reverse complement strand
TTAAATGCTGCCAGGCCATGGCATTGTCACGAATCGCTTTGAGCTTTCCGATATGCCGGATCAGGCCGGCATCTTGTAATTTATTTTCCAGCTCTGTATCACTGAACTGGGCGATCTTGGCAATCGGGTATTGAAAGAAATGCTGCCGATAGCTTTCGCGTTTTTTGAGCACGGTAATCCAGGACAAACCGGCCTGCTGTCCTTCCAGACACAGCATTTCAAACAAATGGACCTCATCATGACTGGCCTTGCCCCACTCATGATCATGGTAGGCCATATACAGCGGATCATTCGAGCACCAGCCACAGCGTTGAATCGACATTTCTGATGCTCCTTAATGACTTATAGCTTAAATTCAGTCCATTGATCGTGCTGGTTATCCCAGTAATACAGTTCGGCCTGCGCTAAATCAGTGAACTGAATCCACATGT
>DKLL01000032.1 GCA_002455755.1 Acinetobacter sp. UBA6641 | reverse complement strand
TTGATGCAACCGTTAACACAGGGGGGCGCTATAATGAACTTGAGAGTGTGGGAAATGCCATTGCTATTGAAACTTCAGCACTGGGTGCCGTGAACACCGGTAGTATCAATTTGCAGCAAGGTAATCTGAGTGCTCTGAATACGGGCACATTTGATACCACTCTTGATGCTGAAAGAAGTGCAGCGAGTAGTTTGGAGGAATGGCGTTCTGAACGTTCATCAGAGATTGAGAGCTCTATCAGTACAGCACTGAATCTTGACACTTATNNATACACTTATGATCAGTTCTCTGAAACCTTGAGCAATTACACTGCTGCGAATATAGCCTTCAATTCTGCTGCTATTGATGCGTCTGTAAATACACGTGGATTTGAGAATCATATTGAAGGTATCAAAACTTCTGCAGTTGGTGCTGTGAACACCGGCAGCATTACTGTGACCGTAAAGTAAATCCACCTTTCAATATGATCCAAGGTCTAACTATTTGCGGATAGTTAGACTTTTTATTTTAGATTAAAAATTGTCCATTGGGTATTGTTCTGTACAGAATTAATCTGCTTAAAACGAATATTTGGTCCGAAAGTTCAATGCTTATAAACTGTAAAGCCTCGCTATAGACTCAATTCGATATGGATTCTTGGGCGGAAAAACGTGTCACCAATTGAATGTTTTTTCTATCTAATCCTGAAGCAAGGGAGGGGAAACTAAATACAGATGCAACCTGGATAGCCACTGATTTTGCAGGTATCGTTCTGGTTGGCTATTTCATATAAATTATCCGCTACAAAATTCAAATACAAAAAAAAGAGCACCTTAGCGCTCTTTTTAAATTTAGCTGAAAATCTTAGTCACGAACAAATTCAACAGTGCCATTTTCCAAAGATTTAACACGTGCCAAAGATTCAACACGGTAACCTTTATCGAGTAATAATTGGCGACCCGGTTGGAAAGATTTTTCAATCACAATACCAATACCTGCAACTTCAGCTTTTGCCTGATGGATTAAATCAGCAAGGCCTAAAGCTGCCTGACCGTTTGCCAGGAAGTCATCAATCACTAGAGCTTTGTCGCTAGAGCTAATATGCTTGTTTGAAATAGCAATCGTGCTTTCAATTTGTTTAGTGAAAGAAAATACTTTAGAGCGGTATAAATCATCTTTTAAAGTTAAAGATTGATATTTGCGCGCAAAGATTACAGGCACACCAAGTTCTAAACCGGCCATTACTGCTGGAGCAATACCAGAAGCTTCAATGGTGATAATTTTAGTGATTCCTGCATCTTTAAAACGAGCAGCAAATTCTTTACCAATTTGCTGCATTAATACAGGATCAATTTGATGATTCAAGAAAGCATCAACTTTCAGAACTTGATCAGATAGAACGATACCTTCGCTTAAGATTTTCTGTTCTAGTGCGTGCACGGGAGAATTCCTCTAGGGGCAGATGCTTTTTCAAGCAAAAGCGTATTTTAAAAAGGCTCTCAAAAAATGCAAGCGAAATTGATCAAATCGATTAATTCGTTGTGCCTTTATAACCTGTTAACAGTAAACCATAAGAGGTTTTGCCATCTTGATGGGTCACTTTCACTGGTGCGTAGTCCAGCTTAGGCGCTAACCAGAAAATGGTATCGCGATTCGGCTTGTTATGCTTGAGTACCACTTTAATGGTGTCGAAAGTACCATAAGAGGTTTTTACGGTTTCATTGCCTTGTTTAATAAAGTGACGTGATTCCACCTCTTTGGCATCGGCAATCAAATAATTCGATTTTAAACCTGAGGATTTTAAATCTTCACGTAATTGCAATTCAGCATTCAGCTCATCTAGAACGCCAGCTTTCCAGTCAAAAGAATAAGCTTTCTTATCTTTTTTAGTAGAAATGGTTTTAGCATTCGGATTGAAATCAATACTCATGGTATTGTTGTGAACCAGAATTTTGCTGTGACGATTAAAGCTGTTAGAAACGATATCTCCGCTATTATTTAAGCCGAAATGGCTGGTTTCAGTTGCAGACGCCATAGCACCTGCTTTTGCCGCGAAGACATAGGTCCAGTTGTTTCCCGACTTGCTTAAAGTACGTGTTGCCGAGCCCATGTTCTTGCCATTATAGTTAAATTGATAACTTGCCTGGAATGGACTCATGGCAAATGCCTGGTTGACCCCAGCGAACAACAGTGTAGTTGTTAGACCAGATATCAAGGCAACTGTTTTCAATACATTGTGAGCCATAAGTAGAGTGTTCCTATGCAGTCTTAATAAAATGTAAACTTCTGCGCAGATGTTATTATGCCTATTGAATATAGAGATAAAATTCGAAAGTTTATGCAATCTGTATCTTTAATGTAGTTTTTTACTTAATACTCCAGACGTTGATCCGCAAAACTTATTTAACCTATTTTTGCTTAATCGGGCTGACTTTGGTTTCCTCTAGCTCTTCATCAACTGCCCAAACGTCCATGGGTTCTTCGGACATTTTTCTGAATAGTGCAGTCAGATTGACATTACCCATCATCACCAGTTCAGCTTCACGTAAAACCGCATGGTTGACATGAACTTTGGCTAAGGTATCAATAATAGAGCGTTTTTTGCCTAACCAGCGGTTTAAATCCAGATACAATAAGTCATCTTTGACTTTAATAACATTCAGTTTCTCAAGGATCATGCCCAAAGGGTCTTTATCGAGTACTTTTTGATAGAAAAATAAGGCGAATTTAACGGCAAGCTTTTGGAATATATTTTTGAATTTGGCTTCAATCACCTGGGTATCGCTAATCTGTTCAAACACAATCAGCTGGGTATCTTTGTTCAGTTCCATCTGTACCAGTTTCAAATCGACTGAAAGGGTAATGTATAAACCCTTGACATCAAGTGTTGCGTATAAGCGTAACCAGTCTTCATGCAAGTCGGCATGCAGATCTTTCAGCATGGAAACATTGTCAGTGACAAAACGCTGAAAAGTTGCATTTAAAAAAACTTGAGAAAGGGGAAATTCACGCTCATCTTCAATAAATCCTTCAGCCTTTGCATACACCTGGCGTATACGTTTAGAGATATTGGATAGTAGCGTTTGCATATAAGGCATCCCAGCGAGTTAATCTTCTTAAACTTCAATAGATTTTGTCGAAAGTATTAAAAATACAGAT
>DKLL01000118.1:1783-6922 GCA_002455755.1 Acinetobacter sp. UBA6641 | reverse complement strand
AAAACGGATCATATTAAATGTGCCACTGACATTGATATTGAGTACTTTCTGAAACATGCCCAAATCATGAATGCCATCACGACCCAGCACTTTGGCAGACGGTGCAATCCCGGCACAGTTCACCAGGCCGTTTAACTGACCATACTGCTGTTCAATATTTTCAAAGAAAACTTTGACTGCATGCTCATCGGTCACATCCAGTTTGACAAAGACCGAATGTTCGCCCAAACGCTGCTGCATTTCCTGACCCAGCTCCTGGTTCCTATCGACCATGATGACTTTTGCACCTTGACCGACCAAATAAATAGCTGTAGCTGCACCCAAACCAGATGCACCGCCTGTCACGACAAATACTTTTCCTTGAATTTTCATTTTCTGTTCCTGTTAATTCTTTGAATAAACACTCGACTTAAGATGCAGAGTAAATGCAGTTCAGCTAGAGTACAATTTCCAAATATTGCATCCTTTATGATGGATTTGGACAATCCAAGTCACCGCAGCAAAAATACGGAATACGGATATCTGTACATGAATGAACAAGAGCTCAATTACAGTAAAGGCACAATCTCGATCAGTCTGGTGCATGAAGCACTATTGTCTGCGCAGCATCAGGGATTGAACACGCAAAACATCTTGGTCAAATCCGGTATTCCTGTTGAGCTGCTGCATTCCAGTAAGGCTCGCGTTTCAGTTTCACAATATGCCCAGCTCTGGACCGAACTGGCCGATGTCATGAACGACGAATTTTTTGGGATGGACAGCCACCCCATGCGTCGCGGCAGTTTTAAACTGTTATCCCAATCGGTCATGCATGCCCAAACCCTGGAAAAAGCCTTACAGCAAATTTTGCAGTTTTTAAATCTGGTTCTGGATGATTTTGTTAGCCAGTTATTTGTTCAGGAAAACTATGCCTATATTGTGATTTATGAACAGAAACAGACCAAAAGAATGTTCAGCTATGCCACCTATTTAATGCTGATTCATGCTTTGATGTGCTGGCTCAGCGGACAAAGGGTCTTACTCAACCAGATTCAGCTCAAATGTGATGCACCGCTGGATGATCAGGACTATAAAGTCCGCTTTTGTGAAAACATTCAATACAATAGCAATGAAAACTATATCCAGTTCGATGCCAATTATTTAAATATTCAAATTAAACAAGATAAACAGTCCTGGCATGAATTTATCAGGCAGACCCCGCACAATCTTTTGATCCGTTTTAAAAATCCGCACGCCATTAGTTCTCAAATCCGTAAACATTTAATGAATGTTCCACCTGCTGNNGACGTTTAAAAAGCGAAGGCGTCAGTTATCAACAGCTGAAAAATGATATCCGACGTGATACAGCCATTGAATTCCTGACTAAAACTGAAAAAACCTTGCAGGAAATTAGCGATGAATTAAGTTTTCACGATCCAAGTGCATTTCATCGTGCTTTCAAGAAATGGACGGGTGTCAGCCCAGGTGCTTATCGCCAAAACAAGGATCTATGAATTAATCTAATTAATAAAACAGTGTTTCCTTTCTCATGATTTAATAATTCTTTGCTTTTCATGAGTTTAAAAAATTGATCTATTTTTCGTCGGAATTTATTTGCAAAAAGTGACAAAATAGATTATTTTTCAACCAATTTAAAGGCATATCTTTATGTCTTTCTGCTGTATTCCTCCCCGTGTAATCACCTTAAATTAAAGGTTCTGACATGCTTAAGATGATTGATGTACTAGAGCAAAGCCTAGTGCAAAATTTTACTCATTCTCTCCATTCTCATACCAGTCAATTTGATGAGTTATTGAATCAAGGGATTTTAAATCCCCCCGATTCAGCACTTCAAAAAGCTGTCATCAGCTTTTTTAATCGTGCAGATGCCATTGAGTCTGCTCAGGCACTGGATATTAGCGCTGAAGGTATCCAAGCCTTGCAAAGTGGTATCTCCTTAAAAGATGATCAATATCTTGCAGATACTGCAAAAATTGTAGCACTTGGTCTGGCACTTGAAACAGATATGCTGACACAATTAGAAATTTCTGATTGTCTACAGGATTTCCCGGTATAAACTTGAAGTAAATTAATAAAAGCGGCTTAATGAAGCCGCTTTTTTAACTCAATTTGATCTATTTCATGCACATTTATACAATATTTTTATTTATTTGCTTGAAATATTGTAGTTATTACAAGCTTTAGGTTATGCGAAATTTGTAGCAAATCTATCCAAGTATTTTATTTGTCCATTCCGACATTACGGTATAACTTTTCAACCCTTNNTGCATACAATAAAAAAATGAATACTACCGATAGAGCAGCATTGGTTTAAATAATCTTTCATTTAGAATAATCTTTTATTTAAAATGGTCTTTTATTTAAAAGTCGCATTTGGGCAAGAGCTATAAAGTGCATTTTATCTTTAGATAAAAGTTTATTTTATGTAATTACAATGAAATTTCATTGTGTGTTATAAATTTAAGCCAACTCCTATTTTAATTTTATTCATTGCAATTTATCTTTTTGATATAAAGCAAAAAAATTAATAATATAACTATTTATTTAATAAAATTCAGTGAGTTAAAATCTAAAATTCAACATATGCAAAATTAAGATAATTTTATAAAAATTACTGTTTTCTCTTTTCCTTATCATGACTGGCAATATCGGCTCCCATACAAAGTTCAACAATTTGACGGGGTTTATATGTTCGTTTTCAGTTTTAAAACTAAAATATTATTTTCTGCAATTACACTCGGCTTGATCAGTCAGACCAGTTTTGCAACTATTCCTGATAGCCTTAAACTGGATTATGCTTACTACGCGCCTACCAGCCTGGTGGTTAAAGAACAGAAACTTTTAGAAAAAGCATTGCCTAAAACAGAAATTAAATGGGTCTTTAGTCAAGGCAGCAACCGTTCTCTTGAATATCTAAACAGTGGCAGTGTCGATTTCTCTTCCACCGCAGGTCTAGCTGCTGCACTTAGCCGTGCCAATGGTAGCCCGATTAAAACTGTTTATATTCAGAGTCAGCCGGAATGGACGGCTTTATTGGTTTCCAAAAATTCTCCAATTAAAACGATAAAAGATCTAAAAGGTAAAAAGATTGCAGCCACCAAAGGCACCGACCCTTTTCTTTTCACATTACAGGCACTTGAAACTGCTGGCTTAAATAAAAAGGATGTTCAGCTTGTGCACTTGCAACATCCGGATGGTAAAACCGCGCTTGAACGCGGACAGGTCGATGTCTGGGCGGGCCTAGATCCGTTAATGGCTTCGGCACAAGTACAGTCGGGTGCAAAACTGCTGTATAGAAATGTCGGTTTTAATAGTTACAGCGTATTAAGTACCAAGGAACAATTTGCCAATCAAAGTCCTGAAGCGATTGAAGCTGTGATTAAAGCTTATGAACAGGCACGTAAATGGGCCAAAGCCAATCCGTCTAAACTGGCTGAATTACTGGCACGTGAATCTAAATTGCCTGTTCCGGTGGCTAAACTTCAGCTCAGCCGTACCAATTTTGAGCAAAACATTCCAACGGCTCTACACATTAATGCATTAAAAAAATCCGGCAGCATTTTGACGGAGGAAGAACTGGTGCGTAAAGGAACCAATGTCAATCAGGTCATTGATCAACTGTTTGATGCCAAATATGCACAAAAGATTGTAGGCAAGTAATGCGTTCTCATTTAACAAGCAATCAGACTTCTGTGCCTAACACAGAAGTCAAGCAGCTCCCTTCTTCCCGCGGAGTGAAATTAATAAGCAAGCTGAAAGGACTGGTCATTCCTGTATTGCTGCTGGTTCTGTGTGAACTTCTGGTTAACAATGAATTTATAGAGGCTTATCTGCTTCCCGCACCCAGCAGCTTATGGCAATCGTTATTAGAACTGTCTACAGGTGATTTGTGGCTGCATATCTGGACCAGTACCTGGCGGGTATTTTCCGGTTTCTTTATTGGTAGCGGACTTGCGCTGGTTTTTGCGATTTTTGTGGGTTTAAACAAGCAAGCTGAAGAATTCCTGGAGCCTTCTTTTTCAGCGATTAAGTCGATTCCAAGTCTGGCCTGGATTCCCCTGTTACTGCTATGGTTAGGCATTGATGAAGCCTCTAAAATTACCCTGATTGCCATCGGTGCATTTTTCCCGACCTATACCAATACTGTTGCCGCGATTCACGGCGTTGACCGTAAACTGATTGAAGTCGCTCAAGTCTATCGCCTGAAATACTTTCAACAAATTAAAGAAATTATTCTTCCTGCTGCCTCACCCGGTATTTTAACCGGTCTACGCAACAGTCTGAGCTTATCCTGGATGTTTATGATTGCCGCTGAACTGATTGCAGCAACCCAAGGAATTGGTTATTTACTCAGTGATGGACGGGAAACTTCCCGACCTGACATTGTGATTATTGCCATTATTCTGTTGGCAGTTCTGGGGAAAATCACGGACAGTATTATGAAGCTTTTGGAACATTATCTACTGCGCTGGCGTGATGTCATCAAGAAATCCTGACACTAAAAAAGCGACCATGATAGGTCGCTTTTTTATTGACATAGTTTTTGTAAATTAATGTGGTCATTGCCCCAGAGTTACACGGTCATTGCCGCCATAATCTTTCACAGTTCTGACTTCTTTATACCCTGCCTGAGTAAAGATATGACGCACAGCATCACCCTGATCATAACCATGCTCAAGTACCACCCAGCCATCGACGGTTAAATGCTTTTTACCCTGCTGGATAATGTGCTCAAGGTCAGCAAGTCCTTGTTTATCTGCCACCAAAGCACGCTCCGGTTCAGTCGCCAGATCCTGCATATGGATATCACCTGCATCGATATACGGTGGATTGGAAACAATGACATCAAAGAACTCACGCCCCAAAGGCTTAAACCAGGAACCACAAACAAAACGGACCTGCTCAAGATCATGCTTTTCGGCATTAAACTGAGCAACTTCTAGAGTCGGTGCATAAATATCTGTGGCTGTAACCGACCAATCCGGACGTTCACTGGCAAGAGATAAGGCAATCGCTCCAGTTCCGGTGCCTAAATCGACAATTCGGGCATCTTCAGGCAAGTCTAAACGTAAAACGGTTTCAACCAGAACTTCAGTGTCTGGACGCGGCACTAAACGATCTTTAGTGACTTTTAAATCC
>DKLL01000118.1:0-1623 GCA_002455755.1 Acinetobacter sp. UBA6641 | reverse complement strand
AATCGGTTTTGTTAATGTGCTGTCCACCCGCACCCGAAGCGCGGTAAGTATCAATACGTAAATCGGCCGGGTTAATCTCTACCGAAGTATCGACATCGACTTCAGGCAAAATGGCGACGGTACATGCTGAAGTATGTACACGACCTTGTGATTCGGTTGCAGGTACACGCTGTACACGGTGCGCGCCACTTTCAAATTTCAGGCGACCATACACCCCTTCACCATTAATCAGGCAAATGACTTCTTTATAACCGCCGTGCTCGCCTTCATTTTCAGACAGGATTTCCAGACGCCAGCCTTGAGTTTCAGCATATTTGCTATACATACGGAATAAATCGCCCGAGAAGATCGCAGCTTCATCACCTCCGGTTCCAGCACGAATTTCCAGATAGGCAGAGTTGGCATCGTTTGGATCTTTCGGAATCATCAGAATATTTAAGTCTGCTTCCAGTTGTTCCAGCAGCGCCTTATTGTCTTTTATTTCTTCCTGAGCCATTTCCTTAAAGTCCGGATCGCTCAACATGGCTTCAGCAGTTTCTATATCTTCTTCTGCCTGACGGAATTTACTCCAGACTTCGGTAATTTCGGATAGGTCACTATGCTCGCGAGACAATTGGCGGAAGCGTTTGTTATCTGAAATCACTTCAACGTCGGCAAGTAATGCGTTTAATTCTTCGTGACGGTCAGAAAGTTGATCTAATCGTAAACGTAACGATTCTTTCATTTTGCTCAATATCTCAATACAAAGGCTATCTCCATGCCTTATAGGACATAGATCAGCGCAAAAAAATTGTGCCTAGTGTAACGATTCTAAGGGTGAAATGACATAGATATTGTGGGGACTAAAGCTCATATCAAAAGTGATTGTTTCAAAATGAAAGTTAAATCTATGCTAGCTTTATTCATATTTCATGAGTAAATGCATATTTTACGAGCAATTTTCAACATTGTTAAAAAAACTTTACAAAGTAGACACTAAACGCCACAACTCTAGTTGATCCTCTCCACATTGTTGGAAAAAATTTTTGTTACATTTGCCGGCATCAAAAGAACTTACTTACAACGTTCAGGTTTTGGACACGGAGTTAACTATGAAACTCAATGCATTATTACTCAGTGCAACAATGGCGACTGCCTCAATGTTTACTGTTTCTGCTCATGCAGACAACTCTACTCGTATTGCTGCAACATCAGCATTAGGTAGCGTAGCAGGTACTGCGATTGGTAAACAGATGGGGGGTAATACCGGTGCAATGATTGGTTCTGCACTTGGTGGTGCGGGTGGTGCTGCGGTTTCTGCTGACCGACGCAATCGTACCGGTGCTGCCATCGGTGGCGGGCTGGGCGGTGTTGGTGGTTATGCCGTAGGTAAAAATATGGGTGGTTCTACTGGGGGTTATATCGGTTCTGCACTAGGCGCTGCAGGTGGTTCGGTGCTGGGTAAAAAAGTATCAGAAGACCGTCGTGCTGACCAACGTAAATACAAAAAACACTCTAAAAAATATTATCGCAGCCACCGTTAATACACTAACTGCAGATAGAAAAAGCACCTTCGGGTGCTTTTTTACATTAGATTTCTCTCATAAATCATTTTTCTATCCCTAAAATTCGTCCTTGAAGCCA
>DKLL01000119.1 GCA_002455755.1 Acinetobacter sp. UBA6641 | reverse complement strand
GATTTTTTGTCCCACCATGAGGCTACTGCCCGCAGTCAAACCGGTAGTTAAATCGGCCAATTCCTGATTGGACAAGGCGTAACGGTCTGCAATCATTTTGAGATATTCACCCCGCTTGACCACATAAGCCTTGGTTTTCACTTTAGCAGCGGATTTTGAATTATTACTTCTGGTTTCAACACGATCGGAATGACTTTGTGCCGTTTCTTTTAACGATAATTTTTGCCCCACACGCAAACCACTGCTGACCGATAAGTTGTTGAAATCTGCCAGCTGTTTCACCGACAAGCCAAACTGGCTGGCCACTCCGGTCAGGCTGTCATTGGCCTGAACCACATAGCTTTCCGGCTGTGCTTTAGACTTGGTCGATGAAGAAGTTTCTGTATTTTTCTCGCTTTGTGGTTTGGCATTATATAAATAGATACTGGTTCCCACGTACAGCGGAGAGCTTGGATCAATCTGGTTCCATTTCGCCACATCGCGCCAGTTCAGGCCATTTTTCATGGCAATGACGGCTAAAGTATCGCCCTGTTGAACGGTATAGGTACTGCGTTTTCCTTTTGGCGGGATCACCACCACTTCTGAATCGGTCTTGACGTAGTTTTTGCCCTGGTTACGTTTGGCTTCATCTGAATCAGGCTTGGTGCTTTCCGCCACCCCTTTTGGATAAGCGAAACCTTTGGTTAACTCCTTGCCTTGCTTTTCAGCGACCGAGAGGCTGGTTTGAATGGCCGTTAACTTGATTTTGCCATCAAAGGGATCGACAATTTCGGTGCCTTGCGGTGCAATGGCTTTAATTTCTGCAACGACTTTTTCCTGTTCAGCTTTACTANNACATTCGCCACCTGACTCACTGCAACAGGAATACGTGGTGCACTTGGAATATCACTGTTTGCAGCAAAAGATGCCAGGGCATCAGAGCCTTGAGGCGTAGCTATACGTGCGGTTGTTGAAGGCTTTGTTGCCGTTACAGGGTTAGCTGCTTTAACCGGAGCTGTGGCGGCGGGCTGAGAACTTTTAGAAGTACTTGTAGAAGTACTTGCGGTTAATACCGGTGGCGCTGTTTTTGCCGGATTAATCACTTGCGTATTGAGCTCAGGCGGATTGCTTCTTGCCGGAGTGAAAGGTTGAGCTGTGCTGGCCCATAATGCACCTGAATTTGGTGACAGCTTTTTCAGCCGGGCATCAATAGACGGGCTTAAATCCGCAGGAATAATAATTTTCATTGGGCTTTGGCTATCAATCCAGTCCCCACGATGCCCGGGATTGAGCTGATACAGCTCGGCACGGCATAAACCGGTAATAGAAGCCACTTCATTCAAGTTCACCGGCCCTACCGACACTTCCCTGAAGTGAGGACGGTTGGCAATCGGTGGTAAAGACACCCCATAGGCACTTGGATTTTTAATAATTTGCGCCACTGCCAGGAAACGTGGCACATAGTTCATAGTTTCCTGAGGTAGTTTCAGTGACCAGTAATCAGTCNNACGGCAAACCTGCCGCTTTATTACGGTTAATCGCCTGCTGGATTCGTCCCGGACCGGCATTGTACGCAGCCAGAGCCAATTCCCATGAACCAAACTGATTATACAAGCCACCTAAAAATTCATAAGCTGCGCGGGTGGATTCCACTACGTCACGACGACCATCATACAAACTGGTTTGTCTTAAACCATAAATACGTCCGGTACTTGGAATAAATTGCCACATCCCGGCCGCTGCTGCGCTACTGGTCGCTGCAGGGTCATAGGAACTTTCAATAATTGGCAATAAGGCCAGTTCTGTCGGTAAACCACGACGTTCCGCTTCTTTCACCGTATGGTAAAGATAACGTGAAGCACGTGCACTTAAGCGGTCTAGATAAGGCTGTCGGGAAATAAACCAGCCGCGCTGGGCTTCAATACGAGAGTCCCAATGGTTGTGATCCATCTTAAAACCAACCGTCATGCGCTTCCAGACGTCACCATGTTTCAAAATCAACAAGCGATCGCCTTCTACTGCTCTCATATCGGTTGCAGACAATAAATCTTCTAATGAATCCAAGCTGTTGGCATCTAGATATCCAGAAGAACCGACCATTTTCGATTTTGAGCTGTGTGTTGCACTCTGGCTCGATGAACAGCCCGACAGTCCCAATGCAGCTAAAGCTGAACCCAGTACAGTTATTTTTAAAAAATTGGGTAATACAGGCTGCCACAAAATCGCGGTTGGTTTATACATAAAAAAATCCAAACAACTCGTATAAAATTTATTTTTTAGATCTGCCATTGTAGTGAAGCATGTGGTAGACACAAGGGATTAATTTAGCGCGATTTCACTATAAATGTTACAAGAATTTAAAAAATAACCATGTAATACACTTTTACAGGGGAATTGCGTTATACAATATGCCACTCACCTGGTTTATTTTGACTCTCATTTTAGCGTTCGGATTTGGTTTATATGACTCAAACAATCACTCTCTATGTCGATGGCGCTTGTCGTGGCAATCCTGGTTTAGGCGGTTGGGGGGCATATATCATTACAGAATCAGAAAAACATAAAATTTATGGCGGAGAAGCCGAAACCACCAATAACCGCATGGAACTCACTGCGGCAATTGAAGGTATTAAATTCTGTCCGAAAGATGCCAAGCTGATCATCTGGACCGACTCCAAATACGTCAAACAAGGCATTACCGAATGGATCCATGGCTGGAAAAAGAAAAACTGGAAAGATGTCAAAAATCCGGACCTGTGGAAATTGCTGGATGCCACTTGTCAGGGCCGTGACATTGAATGGAACTGGATTAAGGGCCATGCCGGACATCCGGGCAATGAAATGGCCGATCAGCTGGCCAATCTGGGNNATAGAACAACCCGACACGCTAGATAAAAAAAAAGCTGAAAAGGACTGGTTATTAGATGACCCTTTTGGTTTCGACCTGATGGAAACTGAGATGCAAGATGACAGTGAAATTTTAACCAATGAATCTGTAGAAAATGAATCTTTAGAAAGTGAAGCAATAGAAAATACACAACACGACACTCTTCCACAAAGTATATCTGCCGCTTCTGAAAAACCGCTCCACCCGCATATCGTGATTACGCCGCGAAGCAAAGAAGTCCATGGCCCACGTCAGCTGATTCTGGATACTGAAACCACCGGTTTCTACTTTCAGGATAGCGACCGTATCATTGAAGTCGGTGCGATTGAAATGGTCAACCGTAAACTGACCGGCAGCTCGATTCATATTTATATCAATCCGCAAAAACCGGTCGGTGAATCTGAAAACATTCACGGTATTTCAGATGATTTCTTGAAAGACAAACCACTTTACGCAGAAATTGCAGATGTACTGTTTGACTATTTAAAAGGCACAGAAATTATTGCGCATAATGCCACCTTCGATATGAACTTCCTGGATATGGAGTTCAAACGCGCAGGCTTCGTGGCATTATCGGAAGTGTGTGAAGTGACCGATACCCTGGCCATGGCCAAGAGCAAGCACCCGGGACAAAAAAATTCGCTCGATGCTTTGGTGCGCCGTTATGAAATTCCGCAACGTGACCGTACTTTTCACGGTGCCTTACTGGATGCCGAAATTCTAGCCGATGTCTATCTGGCCATGACTGGTGGCCAGGTTTCTTTCGATATGGATACTCTGACCGAAAGCGAGCAACAACAGGGTCAAACCACTCGTTCTACTGTGCAAATACACTTGCCTGTGATCTTACCTTCCGCTGAAGAACTGGAAGCACATGAGAATTGGATCAAACTATTTGAAGAAAAACATGGCACAGCTTGTCTTTTTGCAAAATAAAATCTACATTTCTAGTGGTTTTTTGTATTTAAACGTTTAACAGTTAAGTTATAGTTAACCGCAAAGAGGTCTCGCTTTAAAGAGGCGACTCATAAACAGATAAAACACTAGGAAAGGTGCAGATACATGTCTTACCAAACCTCTATTCATTTTGACCCGACTGCATTGCTGATAATAAAAAATGAGGTTGATAATTCAATTAAATTAGTTGAATCAGCGGTTAGTTCCTTGGCAGAAGACCAGACTTTACCTTTTGGTATTGATGATGCACTGAACCAGTTTGAGCAATGTGCTCAGGTTCTTGCCCTGATTGATATGCAAAGCCTGGCCAAAATTGCCCAATATTCAGCAGAGTTAATGCGCAAGATTATGGGAAATCCTGCGCAAATCAACACTCAGGAAGTGATTGCCTTAAGTGAAGGCACCACCATGCTGAAACGCTACATCGAATTTATTTGCTTGCGTGAAGTTAAAATTCCACAATTTCTGCTCGACACGCTGAATCGTCTGGAAATTGTACTGGGTAAACCTCTTACCCATGAAGGTCAGCATATCGAGTCATTACTGGACTGTATCACTCCTGATTTTCAGCTGCCTCAAGCACCAAGCCTGGAAAAATCACAATATGTACATCGCCTGTATAAATTGTCTTTAAACAAGCTGATTAAACAGGAAGAAACTGAATTTGATTTGCAAGCAATCAAATTGGTTGGTGCATATTTGGCTGGTCTGGCAGAAAACACGCCAAGCAAGCAATATTGGGGTCTGGTGCATGTGGCATTTAGCCAAATGGATCATTTACTGATAAATGATCCGCGTTTACGTACCCTAATCAGTATTGAACGAAATATGGCGCAATATTTCAATGCCTCGGATCGCTTCAAGCCAAACCTTCCGGATCTAGCCAACATCTTGAGTTTGTGCATCAGTCAGGAAGATGACACTGCCCAGCATATCCGTAGCCAGTTAAACGTTGGCGAAGATCATTTAACCGACACGCAATTGCAGGTGTTTAGCCGCCATCTTTATGGGCCCGATTTTGATACCATGCATACCATTAGTGAACTTGTGACCACGGAAATGGCACAAATTCGTAATGATATCGAATTCAATTATCAAAACATGACAGCAGAGAAAACGCGGGAACTACAAGACAAATTAATCAGTCTTGCCAACATTTTCAAAGTACTCAATCTGAATGAAGCTTTCAATGATCTATCTCGTCAAGCCAGCTTGCTGAACAAGACTGAAGCGCTTAAAGATGAAAGTTTTGCTCAACAATTGATGAATTGCATTTTATCGGCCATGAATTCAATTGGCGTTCTGGAACGTCATCACACCTCAAGCCGTTTACAGCTTCGCGTCAATAACATGAACATCTCTTTAGACCGTTTAGATGAAGCGCATGATGCTTTACTTAATGAAACTAAAGCAGCAGTTGGCCAGACCAGTGAATCTTTAATGCAATATTTGCAAGATCAGAATCTGGCAGGTCTGGAAAACATTCCAACCCAATTACGTGAAATTGGTGGTGCCCTGCTGTTCTTGAATGCCGAGTCAGGTCAGGTTCCATTAAATACTGCCGCAGCGTTTATTCAACAACAAATTGAAAATTCTGCAACCATCAGTACTGAACAAATCAATCACACGCTCGATACTTTAGCCAGTGCAGATATGCTGATTGACAATTTAAAATCGAAACAGCCTGTATTGCAGTCCATGTTTGATGTAGCATTGCGAAGTAGCGAAAAACTGAAAACTGTTGCCTAATGTCTGAATTGTCACTTGCTTATATATTTCATCAACATCAACTTTTAGTCGATGAAAACTTTCAACTCCCCCGGGTAGAACGTTTGGCAAGTGACCTCCAGGTCAACACGGGTGATCAGGTAATTGCCCGTGATCTTCTCGAACATGAGCCTCTTCCCGCAGGCTTGCAACTGGTTCCTATTCGCCAATTATTGACGCTCTGGGATAGCAAACAGTTTGAAACGGCCAGCCGTGCCATCCAGCTCTTAGAATGGCGTAGAAATCATCAGTTCTGTAGCCACTGTGGGCACAAAACCGAAGCCCATCCGACTGAATATGCCATGATTTGCCCTGCCTGTCGTTATCACCAGTATCCGCGAGTACAACCCTGTGTCATCACGGTCATCACACGGGGCAATGATGAAATTCTGCTGGCCAAAAATGCCAACAACAAAAGTAATATGTATGGTCTGATTGCCGGTTTTGTCGAAGTAGGAGAAACTCTGGAAGAAGCGGTACGTCGTGAAACCTTTGAAGAAGTGGGTTTAAAAGTAAAAAATATTCAGTATCTTGCCAGCCAACCTTGGCCTTTCCCAAGTAATTTGATGCTCGCCTTCCGTGCTGAATATGCGTCTGCCGATATTCAGCTACAAGAAGAAGAAATTAGCGATGCACAATTCTTTAAAATGGATCAACTGCCTGAAATTCCATTTAAAGGCAGTATTGCCTACGCCATGATTAAACACATTACCGACGGTCATCCTGTTGCAGATGATACCCGAGAATGGCTCTAAGTCAGGGTTTTAGAGCCTCTTCCAGTACCGTTAAAATCTGTTTTTTGGTCTGAAAATAACGACTGAACAAACTCGCAACCGATCCCATAATGGAAACATGACCAGTGCCGGGGATAGTGATCATCTGGCTGTGATTGCCCTTTTCCTGCAAAATACGATGTAAATCTTCTGAATTACTATGACCCACCACCTGATCATTTGCAGCTAAGAACAGGTAATGTCGCACCG
>DKLL01000219.1 GCA_002455755.1 Acinetobacter sp. UBA6641 | reverse complement strand
CCAGTGCTTGGGATAGGGCGGTTCTAACAGTTGCTGCTGGCTGTGCTGACTATATAGTTGTACCAGCAAACGCCCAATTTCTTTCAGTTCAGACAAGCTGCTTGGACGGCCATTAATCCAGGCTTTGCTACGGCCCGTGGCAAAAATGACTCGTCTTAAATGAATTTCGCCCGGTTCATCATCCAACTCATGTGCTTTTAACCATTCGGCTTCACGGCTTTGTTCCTGATAACTAAAAATGGCTGTCACATCGGCTTTATCCGACCCAAAACGCACGTAATTGGTATCGGTACGTTCGCCTAAGCAGGCAGACAGGGCATCCAGTAATAATGATTTACCCGCCCCGGTTTCACCTGTCAGGACATTGAAACCTTGTTCAATATCAATGGCTAGATGATCGGCTAAAGCAAAATTGATCAGAGTTAAATGTGTCAGCATAAACGCATCCAAGCTGCGAAAAGTTTTAATCTAAGATAGTGAAATTTTGTTTTGGTCACAAGACAGCTTTTATTTTAAAAGGATTTAAAACATCAATATTTTACCTTATCTGGGCGAAGAAAATGAAACTTGCATCCGAAAATAGAGGATAAAATTTCTATCGATAACTTGAATACTGTTTTTATAAAAAGATCAAAAATCTAAGTCATACCGTGTTCAGCCTTATAAAACCTGAACCAGAGTAGAGACAGGATGATGCAGCGACTTTAAAAAATGAATCGGAGCACAGAATGCTATTCACCTTTGGTCGGGGAACATCAACTGCAATTTGGGCCTATAATTTCATTATTGAAGATGTTCATACACGGCTCGTTCGTTTTCTTGTTCAGCCTAAAAAAAATATTTGTAAAAATTTGAAAAATATTGATTTAGCGGGATGAAACAGCGATTGATTAGTTTAATGCTCAGCTTTAAACTAGCTCGAGCAAAAATTATAAATGCGCATTATCTGGAGAATACGCATGTCAAATCAGTTTGATCACGTTTCGGTTGTCAAAAAGTCGAATGTCTATTTCGATGGATTGTGTATCAGTCATACCGTACAGTTTGAAGATGGCACCAAAAAAACCTTAGGGGTGATTTTGCCAACAGAACAGGCATTAACCTTTCAAACTCATGTGCCTGAACGTATGGAAATTATTTCAGGTGAGTGTCGTGTACAAATTGGCGACAAAATTGAAAGTGAACTGTTCCGTGCCGGTCAATCTTTTTATGTGCCAGGCAATAGCCGTTTCAAAATCGAGACCGATGAAGTGCTCGACTATGTCTGTCATTTCGAAGGCTAAGTATTCGTCCTGGATAAGACAAAGAATTTTTAACTTGAATCGGTTAAACTAGATTCAAGCATCAATCCTGTAAAGCCTGCTTTGCAGGATTTTTCTTTTTGCATCGTTACCCATAGTCACCATAGATTTTAGAGGCCGTTCATGGCAAAACCAGAATATTATTATGGCGTTCACTCGGTGGAGTCATTATTGGAACTCGAGCCTGAGCGCGTACTGACTTTATTTACCTTGAAAGGCCGTGATGACCAGCGTTTGAAAAACGTCTTGGCTTTGGCTGAACCTTTTGGCATTAGCGTGCAGCAGGCCAGCCGTGACAAACTGGAAAAACTGGCAGGTCAGCCTTTTCATCAGGGTGTAGTGGCTGCCGTACGTCCGCATCCAGTACTGAATGAACAGGATCTGGATGCCGTACTGAAGCAAAATCCTCAGGCGCTTTTGCTGGCACTGGACCAAGTCACCGATCCGCATAATTTGGGCGCCTGTATTCGTACAGCTGCTGCCATGGGGGTTGAAGCCGTAGTGGTTTCGCGTGACCGTTCTGCAAGCCTAACGCCAACTGCACGTAAGGTTGCGGCCGGTGGCGCAGAAAAAGTAAAGTTCATACAGGTTACCAATCTGGCACGTACTTTGAGCCATATCAAAGATGAATTTAATGTACGTGTGGTCGGAACCATGCTGGATGAAAAAGCCTTACCCGTGGACAAATTTGATTTTACCGGTACAGCAGTATGTGTCGTGATGGGTGCTGAAGATACCGGTTTACGTCCGATTACCCAGTCACAATGTGATCAGACTGTATATATTCCAATGGCAGGCAATTTGCAGAGTTTAAATGTCAGCGTTGCCACAGGGATGGCATTGTATGAAGCTTGTCGTCAACGTAACGTGTAATTTTGTTCTCTTTCAAATTTAAAAGTTGTTTGCTATGTCTCCCCGGTCTCAAGGTTATCTTTATGTCGCTATTACCATGTGTATCTGGGGGGGATTTACCATTACTTCCCGTCTAAATGCCCAGTGGGGAATTAGTGCCTGGGATATCACAGCATTACGTTTTGCACTGGCTTTTTGTATTCTCATGCCTATTTTGCTCTATAAAAAAGATACCGCTTTTTTATGGAAAAAAGAACCTTTTTTGTTGGCGATGATCGGTGGGATAGCCTATTGTTTAACCTCCTATACGGCATTCCATTATGTACCTGCAGCCCATGCAGCCATTTTCCTGAATGGTTGTCTTCCATTATGTACAGCAGTCGCTGCGCTTGTATTATTTAAACAGCCTTTAGATAAACACATCTGGATTAGCTTGGTGATTATGCTGAGCGCGATCACTGCCATGAGCTTCTTGATGTATCAGGAAACCGGAGTGGCCTTTGGTTTTGGCGACATGCTGTTTTTCCTGAGTGCGATCTGGTGGGGGGTGTTTACGGTGTTATTGCGACAATGGCAGCTCTCGGCCTGGCATTCAATGGCAGGCGTTGCCATCTGGTCTNNTTTGTGGTGATTGTCGCTACACTGACCTACGTGGAAGCGATTAAACGTTTAGGGGCATTCAAGGCAGGAAGTATCGTCACTTTAGCACCGTTTATGGCAGCAATTCTGGCTGTGCCACTTTTGGGTGAGCCTTTAAGTGTGGCGATTATTTGTGGCCTGGTTGGCATGGCAATCGGTGCATTGCAGCCGTGGCGTTGGATTGGTCATCACGACAGTTTGAAACAGCGAATTGAGCAACAAAAAAAGCAGTCTTAAAGGACTGCTTTTTTATAGCTTAGCGTTTTAAATAAGCTTCATGTAATGGCTTTAAATGACTGTAGAGATGATCAAGATGACCATCATTCAGCACAATATCATCCGCCAAACGACGTTTTTGTTCACGTGGCATCTGGGACTGAATAATTTTTTCAATTTGTTCAATGGATTGATGATCGCGCATGGCAGCCCGCTGAATCTGTAAATCAATCGATGCATCGATGAGCAGAGTATGATCGGTCAGTTCATGTTGATTGGTTTCAAAGAGTAATGGAGAAACCAGAATCACATAAGGACTGGTTGCTGCTTGTAGCTGTTGAATAATAGACTCTCGAATTGCCGGATGGCCGNNCAGTTGTTGAATAATGGACTCTCGAATTGCCGGGTGGGTACTGCTTTCTAAAGTTTTACGTGCATCCGAATCTTTAAAGATGTGTTCACGTAAAGCCCGGCGATTCAGCTCGCCATTGTCTAATAAAACCCAATCACCGAAAGCAGCATGAATCTGTTGTAAAGCGGGTTGCCTCTTTTCAACAATTTCACGGGCAACAATATCGGCATCGACTACCGTGATGCCTTGGGTTTCAAACCAGTTGCTGGCCGCTGATTTTCCACTGCCAATTCCGCCTGTTAAACCCAAGATAAAACTCATATATATTCCTAAAAATTACTGTCCTAAATAGATTTTCATAATCTGCTCGCCCCAGATGAAAGCAATCCAACCGGCAATAGCAATATAAGGACCGAATGCAAAAGGCTGATTCTCTTTGCGTATTTTTAGCAGAATAATACCTATTATTGCACCTACGAAAGAAGAAAGTAATACGATCAGAGGGAGCATCAATGGTCCCATCCAGGCTCCTAAGGCTGCAAGGAGTTTGAAATCACCATAGCCCATGCCTTCTTTACCGGTAATAATTTTAAACAGGTAATACACAATCCAGAGACATAAGAAGCCAATAATATAGCCCCAGATTGCAGAAGTTGGATTGGTATAGATACCATAGCTATTAATGCCTAAGCCCAGTGCTGCCAAGGTTAAAGTATAACGGTCGGGCAGAAGTTGGGTGTCGAAGTCAATAAAGGTGAGCGCAATTAATACCCAAGTGAGGATTAGACCAAACAGCATCTGTAGGGTAGGACCGAATACTGCCACAATGATCAGGGAACACGCGGCAGTCAACAATTCAATCAAGGGATAACGAATACTGATTGGATTTTTGCATGAACCACATTTACCACGCAAAACCAGCCAGCTGATGACAGGAATATTTTGGTACCAGCGAATAGGAGTCTGACAGTTTGGACAGGTCGAATCAGGTTTACTGAGCGTAATTTTTGTTTCATCAATAATGGCCTGTTCAGGATGCAGCAATATCTGACAATCCTGTCGCCATTCCTGTTCCATCATTTTCGGCGTGCGATAGATCACGACATTTAAAAAACTGCCAATACAGAGACTAAAAAGCCCAACTGCAAGATACAAAGCAGTTTGGTTAATCATAAAATAAGCGATAAATTCTTGCATTACATTACAGAACCCATTTGGAAGATTGGAAGATACATGGCAATTACCAGACCACCAACCAGTACCCCAAGCACTGCCATAATGAGGGGTTCCATCATTGAGGTTAGACCATCGACAGCATTGTCGACTTCATTTTCAAAATGAGTGGCGACTTTATCCAGCATGGCATCTAGTGCACCAGATTCCTCACCAATCGCTACCATTTGTATAGCCATAGAAGGAAATTTATTGGTGACTCGCATGGCAAACTGTAACTGTTGACCTGTGGCAACATCATCCCGAATTTTCAGCACAGCTTTTTCATAGACTACGTTATTAGTCGCACCAGCAGTAGATTCCAAGGCATCAATCAAGGGAACACCGGCCGCAAAAGTGGTGGCTAAGGTACGGCTGTAACGTGCAATAATGGCTTTATACACCAGATCACCAAAAATAGGGGCTTTCAGTGCAGCTCTATCGAGGAAGTCACGGAATTTTTTACTGCGCTTTTTGGCTTCCATAAAGCTCGCTATCATGGCACCCACTACAATGATCAGAATAAACCAGTATTTTTGCGTCCAATTAGACATATTCACTACCATTTTAGTAAAGGCAGGTAAATCAGCACCAAATGAAGCGAAAAGATCTTGAAATACAGGTACGACTTTCACCATCAAAATAATGGTTACGATAACAGCAACTACCGTGACTGCTATAGGATATTTCATGGCTTTTTTGATTTTCTGTTTTAAAAGTTCGCTTTTCTCTTTATAAATCGCGACACGATCCAGCATGGTTTCCAAGGCGCCCGACTGTTCACCGGATTCAACCAGTGAGCAAAATAATGTATCAAAATATTGAGGATATTTTTTAAGTGCACCTGCAAAGGTATTCCCGCCTTCAACTTCACCTTTAATGCCTAACACCACTTCACGCATGGAAGGATTTTCCAATCCTTCTGCAACAATTTCAAAGCTTTGCACTAAGGGAACACCCGCTTTCATCATGGTTGCCAGCTGGCGGGTAAAAATGGTGATATCGAGAGTGGTGACTTTCTTTTTCATCAAGCCTTCGAAAATATTTTTTCTTTTTTCCCGAATAGTCTTAATGGTAATTCCTTGCTTACGTAAGGTCACCTTAGCAAGTGCCATATTACGCGCAGGCAATTCTCCTTTAAGTTTTTCCCCTTTACGATCAATGCCTTCATAACTGAAAGTTGGCATCATCTGTGCTTTTTTGGCAGCCATGTGTGTTTATCCTTATTTTTAAATTTTCATTTATTCACTGGTCACACGATTGACTTCCTGTAGGGAAGTCACCCCCTGCATAACCTTGATTAATCCTGAACGTCTTAAATTATTAAACCCCGATTTTTCAGATGCTGCTGCAATTTCCAATGCATTACCATCTTCCATAATAATTTTTGAAATTTCAGGTGTTACTTTCATGACTTCATAAATACCGACACGACCTTTATAACCTTCACGACACTCGGAACAGCCTACGGGTTGATATACCTGAAATTCTGGATGTTTAAGATCTTCTTCGGTAAAACCCATTTCTAATAAGCTGGGCTCTGGAATATCTGCAGGCACTTTACATTGAGAGCATAAACGACGTGCTAAACGTTGTGCAATCACCAGGTTGACCGAGGTCGCAATATTAAAGGAAGGAACGCCCATGTTGCGTAAACGTGTCAAGGTTTCTGGTGCACTGTTGGTATGCAGTGTAGACATCACCATATGACCGGTTTGTGCTGCTTTTACGGCAATTTCAGCTGTTTCCAGGTCTCGGATCTCACCGACCATGACAATATCCGGATCTTGACGTAAGAATGATTTAAGCGCAGCAGAGAAGGTTAAACCGACTTTAGCGTTGACATTGACCTGATTAATTCCTTCCAGGTTAATTTCTACCGGGTCTTCTGCAGTCGAAATATTGGTATCTTCACGGTTCAGAATATTCAAGCCTGTATAGAGCGATACGGTTTTACCCGAACCGGTTGGACCTGTAATCAACAGCATGCCTTGAGGCTTCTCTAAGGCTTGCATAAACAGTTCTTTTTGCTCTGGTTCATAACCCAAGGCATCAATACCTAGCATGGCACTAGATGGATCCAGAATACGCAGTACCAGTTTTTCTCCAAATAGGGTCGGTAAAGAGTTGACACGAAAGTCGATGGCTTTGGATTTCGAAAGCTTAAGCTTAATCCGGCCATCTTGAGGTAAGCGCTTTTCAGAAATGTCCATTTGTGACATGACTTTTAAACGCGAGGCCAGGCGTGTAGCAAGTTGTAGGGGAGGATTGGCAATCTGACGCAATACGCCATCAATACGATAGCGAACACGGTATGATTTCTCATAAGGTTCAAAATGTAAATCCGAAGCACCCATACGAATCGCATCAATCAATAATTTATTAATATATTTTACAATAGGAGCCTCATCTGCTTGTGGAGGACCATCATCTTCATCAGCAGATTTGTTGAAATCTTCTTGTTCGAGGTCGAGATCGATATCTTCATCAGAAAACTCGAAACTGTCCGCTTGAGTAAAATTTTGTTCGATGAGTTTGTGTAATTTTGGGTGTTCTACAATAATCGCTTCAATATTCATTTTACTGCTGAAGCGAATCGCATCCATTGCATCTATATTGGTAGGATTGCTGGTGGCGACATAGAGCAAATTACCACGTTTAAAAATGGGCAGAATACAATGCTTACTAATGAGTTTTTCATCTATCCCTTCTCGGATAATTTGCGCAGAATCATAGGCGCTCAAATCAAAAAGAGGCTCTCCAAATTCTTGAGAAATTTTCTCGGCAATATCTAGGGCTGAAATCTTTAACTGATCAATTAAAAAAGGGACAATATCCTGATTGGCTTTTTTGGCATTCACGATCGCATTCTGCATATTTTCAGCAGAAACTAAGCCATCTTCAACCAACCGCCGAATAAAACCAGTGAATCTAGGTGAACTTTGTAATGCTGCCATGCTTGAATATGCCTGCTTAATCAATTTGTTTATAATTGGTATATTTGAATTATACTTTTGTTAGATAAAAATACCATATCTTAAAATGTTGTCATCTACTTAATATCACATAAAACTTTGAACCAGTCGTAATTACAAGAGGAAGTTTTTTCTTTAAGGTAAAAGTCGAGGTTGCAAAAAATAAGAATGAGATAAAAAAGCCATGTGAAAATTTTCTAAAAAATCTTGAATTCCGTGTAGAATGTGCGCGGTTTAATGAATTGTTTTTAATAGGTTACTGTATGTCGGGTTCGACTATTACTCCTTGGGTTGTCGGCAATTGGAAAATGAACCCAATGCAGGCAGACGCAAAAGCGTTACTAAAAGATTTTAAAAAATTATTGCAAAATAATGAAATTAAAGAACAAAATTGCTATTTGGGTATTGCCCCCACTATGCTGGCTTTGAGCGCTGTTCAAGCAGAACTGGCAAGTGCAGCCCGTCCTGTTTATACCGTTGCCCAGGATGTTTCTCGTATTGCAGGTACGGGTGCCTATACCGGTGAGGTCAGTGCTGACTTATTGAAAGATCATCAGATCGGTTTTGTACTTATTGGTCATTCAGAACGTCGAGAAATTTTTGCTGAAACCGCTCGAATTTTAAATGAAAAAGTGAAGAATGCTTTAAATGCAGGCTTAACCATTATTTATTGCGTCGGTGAAAGTCTGGAACAGCGTGAAAATGGCCAAGCAGAGCAGGTGGTCTTGCAGCAAATCTGTGATATTGCCGCAGTGGTGCAGGCTGAGCAGTGGAAAAATATTATCGTGGCCTATGAACCTATCTGGGCAATTGGTACCGGTAAAACTGCTTCACCTGAAGATGCACAGGCAATGCATGCCAAAATTCGTGCAGGTTTGACTCAAATTACACCTTTGGGTGCAAGCATGGCGATTTTATATGGTGGTAGTGTTAAGCCAGAAAATGCAGTAGAGTTGGCTGCCTGTCCAGATATTAATGGTGCGCTGGTTGGTGGCGCATCTTTAAATGCAGAGTCTTTCTATAAAATTGCTCAGGCTTTTGCAAATACAAAATAATTAGGAGTTCAGCATGCAAACTTTTGTGCTGGTAGTACATATTATCTTAGCCCTTTTAATGATTGTATTGATTCTGGTACAACACGGTAAAGGTGCAGATGCAGGTGCCTCATTTGGTGGCGGCGGTGCTGCAACCGTCTTTGGCGCTTCAGGTTCAGCCAATTTTTTAACTCGTTTAACTGCCATATTAACCGCTTTGTTTTTTATAACGAGCTTGAGTTTAGCTATTTTTGCCAAAAAGCAGACCAGTGATGCCTATAGCTTAAAATCGGTACAAACAACAACCACGGCTCCAGCGAATTCGAATGAAACTTCACCAGTTGCACCGAAAACAGGCGAATAAATATATTTAGTTCTTTCTTTTTGGGTCTGATCCGACTAGAATGCGACACAGCTGCGGTGGTGGTGGAATTGGTAGACACGCTACCTTGAGGTGGTAGTGCCTTCGGGCGTGGGGGTTCAAGTCCCCCCTTCCGCACCAACTTATAATCCAGAACATAAGTTGGTGTAAGCAGCAAATCTGTTGATGCGGGATGGAGCAGTCTGGTAGCTCGTCGGGCTCATAACCCGAAGGTCGTTGGTTCAAATCCAGCTCCCGCTACCAATCTTTATTTTAGATGCAAACTGAAATAAGCACCTTGAATATTTAAGGTGAGATTAATTTTTTGTAATGTTGTTGCGGGATGGAGCAGTCTGGTAGCTCGTCGGGCTCATAACCCGAAGGTCGTTGGTTCAAATCCAGCTCCCGCTACCAAGTTTTTAAAGTGTGTAGAAATGCTATTTATCGAATAGTTGATTGCTCATCGGGCTCAACTCTCCATAAACTGGCGAAAGTCGTTGGTTCAAATCCAGCTCCCGCTACCACTTTTGATTAAGGTGCAACTTAATCAAACAATCGCTGAAGAGTTTTTGATTGAAAATGATCAGCAGATTGTATATAATTTTTGCACGTTGATGCGGGATGGAGCAGTCTGGTA
>DKLL01000178.1 GCA_002455755.1 Acinetobacter sp. UBA6641 | reverse complement strand
CCTATTATTTCAGCACATATCAATAAGCCAACAGCAGCTCTATAGCACCCAGCTTCATAGCACTTGTATACTTCTAAAAAGTTTTCTTTAGAATTTTTATCTACAATTTTCTCAATTGCTAACTCGATTGAAAAAGGTGTCATAAGTTAGTTTTTCCGTTATTCACGACTTAATGTTTTTGATTTTAACAATTTATATAAGTTAAGTATTTATTTTTATGCTTACTACAGGCTTACGTTGCATAACCCTAGAAACAACAAAGCCCTGAGAATGTCAGGGCTAAGTCGTTGATATTTGGCGGAAGCGGTGAGATTCGAACTCACGGAGGACTCACACCCTCGTCGGTTTTCAAGACCGGTGCATTAAACCGCTCTGCCACGCTTCCATGTGCGCCATAATACGGATCTTTTTAAAAACTGACAAGTAAAAATTACAACTAAACTATTCAAATGAATATTGTTTCACCAAATGAACTTAAAAAATTATAATCTGGCTGCCAATTCAGCACCTTCACGGATTGCACGCTTTGCATCAAGCTCTGCCGCAAGTTTGGCACCACCAATAATATGGTAATTTGCCAAGGTAAATTCATCTGCCGTTGGCATGATGTCTTTGACTGACTCCTGTCCTGCGCACACTACCACAGTATCTACACGTAACAGTTGATCGTGGCCATTGGTGTCAATCCATAATCCTTCATTGGTCACAGACTTGTATTGCACGCCACGTAGCATCTTCACAGCATGTTTTTTCAATTGTGCACGATGTACCCAACCTGAAGTTTTGCCTAATCCAATCCCCAGCGGTGTGGTTTTGCGTTGCAACAGATAAATTTCACGGACCGGATGAGCCACTTCAGCAGCTTGTAAGCCACCCTCAGAAGTATAATTCGGATTAGGGTCAATGCCCCACTCACGCTGCCAGTCAGCCAAAGGTTGCGGCTGTGGCTGATGTTCAGGTTTCAATAAAAATTCAGATACATCAAAACCAATACCACCGGCACCAATCACCGCCACCCGATTGCCAACAGCAGCACCACGCAACACTTCGGCATAGGACAACACTTGCGGTGCCTGACTGCCTTCAATATTTAAGGCACGTGGAATAACTCCGGTCGCAACCACGACCTCATCAAAGCCTTCACGCTCCAGTTGTTCACGGTTGACTCTGGTATTTAAGCGCAGTTCCACCCCGGTTCTTTCAATCTGGACTTTAAAATAACGGATGGTTTCGTGGAATTCTTCTTTGCCCGGAACTACTTTGGCTAGGTTAAATTGACCACCCACTTCATGGCTTGCTTCAAATAAAGTGACTTTATGACCGCGACTTGCAGCCACTGTTGCAGCCGACATGCCTGCCACACCACCACCGACCACAGCGATTTTTTTCGGTGCTTTGGTTTTTACATATACCAGTTCTGTTTCATAGGCAGCGCGCGGATTGACCAGACAGGTTGCACGTTGATTTTTAAAGGTGTGGTCCAAGCACGCCTGATTACAGGCAATACAGGTATTAATTTCATCTACCCGATTGGTTGCGGTCTTGCTGACCCAGAAGGCATCCGCCAGCAATGGTCGCGCCATCTGCACCATATCGGCTTTTCCAGCGGCCAAAATGGCTTCGGCCGTTTCAGGCATGTTAATGCGGTTGGAGGCGATCACAGGAATAGCAACGTGTTTTTTCACCTCAGCCGTATAATCGGCAAATGCGGCGCGCGGTACCGAAGTAACAATGGTCGGAATACGTGCTTCATGCCAGCCTATGCCAGTATTCAGCAAAGTGACTCCTGCTTGTTCCAATGCTTTTGCAACGGTAATCACTTCAGCCATGGTATTGCCATCATGCACCAGATCCAGCATCGACAAACGGAAACAGACAATAAAGTTTTCGCCAACTTTTTCACGGATGGCTTTAACAATTTCTATGGCAAAACGCATCCGGTTTTCGATGTCGCCCCCCCAGCGGTCAGTACGCTGATTGACATGACGACTTAAAAACTGATTCAGCAAATAGCCTTCAGAACCCATGATTTCCACACCATCATAGCCAGCTTTTTTTGCAATGCTGGCCGTATGTGCATAATCTTCGATAGTGTCTAAAATCTGCTTTTCACTCATTTGACGTGGTTTAAAAGGTGAAATCGGAGATTTAATCGGGCTGGCAGAAACCACAAAAGGCTGATAACCATAACGCCCGGAATGCAAAATCTGCATCAAGATTTTTGCGCCATGCTTATGTACGGCATGTGTCACCAAACGATGCGGCGCCACATCGGCCAAATTATTCATGGTACCGCCCGCTGGAAGCAACCAGCCCTGACGGTTCGGTGAAATGCCCCCGGTAATAATCAGCCCTACGCCACCTTTTGCCCGTTCGCCAAAATATGCGGCCAATTTAGGATAATTATAAAAACGGTCTTCCAGACCGGTATGCATAGAACCCATCACGACACGGTTTTTAATGGTCGTAAAGCCCAAATGTAGCGGTTTTAATATATTTTCATAGCGAGTTGTCATGATGGATCCTTTATATATTGGCTTTGCAACTTGTTGCATATTACTTTACCTATTTTTAATTTTTTGTTTATGACTTGTTTGAAGCATTGTCTGACAAAACAGTCAATTTTTCATAAAAAAAAGCGCAGTGCCTAGACTGCGCCTGAGATAGAACCCGTTATTTTTTATTATAATTCAGTTTCTTAATTTTTTTCTTGATTCCAGTATTTTAATTTGGAGGTATGACCAATCCCTACATTAAAGCTATTGGTCGGATCCAGCTTTTGATAATGATTTTTTAGTGCAGGTTTGGCCACATATAAATGCCCGACATTATGTTCTGCAGGATATTCGGCGCCACGTTGATCCAGTAAATGCCACATTTGATGTTCTATGGCTAAAGGATCAACACCTTTTTTCACAATATAGTCTTGATGGAACACATGACATAAAAAATGACCATAATAAAGTTTATGGATAATCAGCTCATCCATTTCTTTCGGCAAAGTTTCCACCCATTCACGGTCATTACGGCGTAAGGCAATGTCCAGCGCGACAATATCTTCCACTTCTGAACGATGGGTGTCGCGATAACGAATGGCCGCACCGGCTACAGCAAAACGGTGTAGAAAGGCTTTACGTCCTTCTTCTTCGCTACACAGGAAATAATGTCCAGTGGTGTTGGCAGAAAAATAGTGCTGTAAAAATTGCTCGACTTGTTCCACGTCCTGATTTTCGATACGCAGCACCAGATGATGCTCATACAAATCACGAAATTCATTCATGCGTTTCGGTAAATGCGACGGTAAAAATTTGCTCAGCAGTTGCAGGACTTTATCAGACAACCCTTTCATGCCGACTTTTTCCAGGTAGCCATCGACCTTATCTTTTACGGCAAAAGCCGCCGGCACTTTGGCTGTACCGAATTTCTCGATAAACATGAAGGTATCTTTGCCGTATTCAGCGCCAATATCGTAAGCCACCCGGTGAATATATTCACCCGCAATCGGTAAACGCGTTAAACCCGTGAGTAGAAAACGGCGGATTTCAGTTAAATCCTGCTGGGTATTGGTGCCGACATAAAACACCTGACTGGGAATTTTTTCAAAGGTATCCAAACGTACTGCAAACACACAGACTTTTCCTGCCGAACCGGATGCTTCATATAAACGTGATGGATCGGCATTAAAACGCGCCGGTGTATTTTCATCGACCTGCGTCACGTCATGGGCATAACGATGGTCCGATGCACAGCAGTGCTGATCATTTTCAATATCAGTCAATTGATATTGCTTATTTTCCAGATTAGATAAAATTTCTTCTGGCGTTGAACCGAGCTGGATGCCCAGATGATTGACCAGTTCCAGTTGCCCCGATTCATTGACTCGGGCATACAGGGCAAGTTCAGTATAGGCAGGTCCACGGCGAACCAGTGCACCGCCCGAGTTATTGCAGACTCC
>DKLL01000233.1 GCA_002455755.1 Acinetobacter sp. UBA6641 | reverse complement strand
GAGTTTATTTCTAAACTCCTTAACTGATCAGCATTACACTTTATAAAGCGCCTTTTATAAATTCTGACTTTTGATTTTTAACTTAAAAATCAAAAAAAGTAACTTCACCGGTTTCAAGCGAATATTCGGCACCTACTACTTTTAATTTGCCTTGCGCAATCAGGTTCTCCAATACCGCAGAACCATGACGCAGCTGATTCACCGACGCAAAAACATTGGAACGTACCGCATGTTTAGACAGTTTGTCCAAATCGTCTTTCAGTTCGGTTTGCATTAAAATTTCAACTGAAGGACGCACCCGGTTTACAATTGACATTAAATTTGCTGAAGGCGGAGTCGCTGGATTGGTTAATGCATCAATAGTGGAATGGATGGCACCACAATGAGTATGGCCCAGGACAATCACGACTGGACAGCCAAAACTGTCTGCGGCAAATTCAACACTACCTACCTGTGATGGCGCAACAATATTGCCTGCTACACGAATAACAAATAAGTCACCTAGCCCCTGATCAAAAACCATCTCAGCCGGTACACGTGAATCTGAACAGCCTAATACAATTGCAAACGGTTCCTGGCTTTCTGCCATTTCTGCACGTTGCTGGTGAGACAAAAGTTTAGAATGCGTCGTTTCACCATTTACAAAACGCTGGTTCCCTTTTTTTAAACGATCTAAAGCTTCTTCTGCTGTTAGCATGCTGGTCTTCCAATGTTTTAAGTTGGAACATTTTAATGCCATGAAAACCGAAAGTCACTTGCAAAAAATCATAGCTGTTCAGTTTCTGACTGCGTTACAAAATATTTTTATTGGGTCTAAAAAAAGACACAGTTCACATTTTAAATCTTTCCAGTTACCGGGTTCAAAAAACAATTCAGTGACATTTCTTTAATAATATTTACAATAAACTACAGACATTTAAAAAAATTAGATGCTGTCTGAAATTAGATAATTTTTATTTTTGACCTATAAATATTATCGGCATGAGTCTTCAAGGATGATCATCAATGACACAGCCTGGTTCAAATTTTTCTCGATTTGTACGCAACCTCTGTCTTGTTACAGCCTGCTGTTTTACAGGCATGGCTATGGCTCAAAGCACCAGACCGAATACAGAAAAAATAAATTTGCAAAACTATCTGGTTCAGGAGCGCAATGAAGCCGGGTTGAAAGCCAAAACCATTCAAGTCGGTGAGATTAGCTGGGCTTATAATGAAGGGGGATCACGGCAAAAACCGACCATTCTGCTGATTCATGGTTTAGCCGGGAATCGGGACAACTGGAATCGGGTGGCCCATTTTTTAACGCCTTACTATCATGTCATCATTCCCGACTTACCCAATAATGGTGAAACCAGAACGCCTGAAAACTTTGATGCTTCTGTACCCAACGTGACAGAAAGCCTGCGCCGTTTTGTTGAAGCCATTGATGTAGAAGATAAACTGAATGTGGCCGGCCATTCCCTGGGCGGATCGATTGCCACCGTCTATGCATCACAATATCCATTTGATACCCAAAGCCTGTTTCTGCTCAATAGCGCAGGTATTTATACCAAGGCCAATACCCGTTATTCCAAGGATCCCTTGACCCTTAAACAGCTGATTGTGTCTAAACCTGGCGATCTGGAACAGGTGATGCATCGGGTGATGCAAAATCCGCCCAGCTTATCCAACGCCTTGAAATCTGCACAAGAGAATTACCTGATCACGCAAGCAGCCAAGAATGGCAAACTGATTGATCAGCTGGTGGCGCTGAACCGTATTTATACCCCAGAATCCTTTGCCCGTCTGACTCGAACTGTAGAAGCTCCTACCCTGATTCTTTGGGGCAAGCAGGACAAAATTATTAATGTTGAAGTGGCAAATGAATTAAAATCGTTATTGAAACGCGCTGAGGCTCCTGTCATCCTTAATAATGTGGGACACATGCCGATTTTGGAAGCAGAGCAGGAAGTGGCAGCCTACTATTTACCTTTTCTTGCCAAAACCCAAAAAACGAAAAACCCGCTAGCGGATAAACTTATTCCATTAAATTAATTTTTTCGAGAAAGTATGCAAAAACATCCGATGATTGAGCAGTTGATTGAAGCTCATCTTGACTTTTTAGAGCAGGAGTTTGCACATACTGCAACGATTCAAACCGAATTCCTAAATTTTTATCAATGGTTTAGAAAACAGCCGCTACAACAGATCTGGTCATTCGAGCAGATCAATGCACTGCTACAAAAGCAGATTTTAGCCACGCTNNAAAAGTGATCACCGTCAGCGTTTAATTAAAACCGTGGTGAATAATCCTGCCTTTTCTGCCATGATTACCCAACTCATCCAGCATTCCATTCAGGACTATGTCGATAATTCAGTCATGGCGAAACGGGTGCCTGGCGTGTCCCGTTTTATGAAAATGGGCAAATCGGTTTTGGAAACCGTGACCGATTCCAATCTGGATGAAACCATTGCGCATTATTTGCAAAAGAATATTTTAAAANNAGCCAGATGAGCGAGCATGTGCTCAATCAGCACTTTGATGATGAAAAGCTCTATCATTTTCAGGCCAATCTTTGGCATAAAATTAAAGATATGCCTTTAAATGTTTTAAAGAATTATATTGAAGTTCAGGACCTGTCCAATACGGTAAGTTTGGGCCATGAAATCTGGGATCATATCCGTCAGACGGATTACTTGCAACAGCAAGTCCATGATGGTGTTTATGGCTGGTACATCCGCAATCAGGAACGCCCTTTTGATCTGTTGCTACGTGACCTGAATATTGATGAAGCCTTGATTCAACATGAATTGCAGCAATTATTGGCACCTATTGTGCAAAAACTGGTCTCATCTGCATATCTGCGTGAACGTGCCAGAGCCTATTTAGAGAAATTCTATTATGCTGAAACGGCACAGAAAATTTTAAACCTTGATGCCTCATAAGACCGATATATAAAAAAGCCACATCATGCGGCTTTCTTGCCTCTTATAAAAAAACCTCCGTAATGGAGGTTTTTTCTTAAATCATTTGCGCTTATTTAAAATAAGCCCCTTCGGTATTGCTATGATCCGTTTGGTCAACTACACGCATCAATTCAGGTACATGCTGTTTTAAAGTGGTTTCAACACCTTGTTTCAAGGTCAGGTCGATAGACGAACAGCCTTGGCAACCGCCACCAAATTTCAGTACCGCAGTTAAACCGTGTTCTTCATCTTCAACCACTTCAACCAGTGCACAGTTACCACCATGGCCTGCTAGTCCCGGGTTAATTTCAGACTGAAGTACATAGGTAATACGCTCTTCTACCGATGCATCTGGACCTACACANNCCAAAACGGTCTTTATTGTAGTCAATCACGGCATCCAGCAAATACGGAATGGATGGAGTATCAATAAATGCCGGAAAATCCGGATAATCCTGTTTGTAGTCGGTTGGGACAACTTCGTCAGGTGCACTATATGCCATACAACATTCAGCACGTGGCGTACCAGGATTTTCCACAAAAACACGCACCCCAATACCTGGTGTATTTTGCTTTTCTAACAAATCCTTTAAATACTCTTGAGCAGTCGGAGTAATCAATAAGTTTGGAATCTCTTCTGCAACTGCAGTGCTGGTGTTCTCAGTCGACATAACAATTTTTCCTCAAGCTGAAGTGTCCATTTTAACTGAAGATGCGGGGTAATTTAAGAAATTCAACTAAAATTGTCGGATTTATTGTGAAAGTTCAACTTGAGCTGCCATTTAATGGCATTATGAACCATAGATTTTGAAATGTAGAACTTGCTTTTATGTTGGATTTACCTTTTAACCATACCGTTACCCTGATTCTTATTACCGTTATTATCTCGCTGGTTGCCTTTTCCAACCAGAAAGTCATGAGCCGACTCATTTTCTGGCCGCCGGCAATGCAGCGTGGACAATATGATCGTTTTATTACCCATGGTTTTGTGCATGCAGACGGGACTCATCTGCTGTTCAACATGATTACCCTGTTCTTTTTTGGCAGCGTGATTGAAAGTTTTTACCGTCAATATTTTTTTAATCTGGGCTTTGTGCTGTTTTATTTGGGTGGTCTGATTTTTGCCATTTTGCCCAGCTACTTACAACATCGCAATGATCACCGCTGGGCCAGCTTGGGGGCTTCTGGTGCAGTGTCTGCCGTGCTGTTTGCCTATATTCTGTTTGAACCGTGGAAACTGATTTTCGTTTTCTTTATACCCGTACCGGCAATTATTTTTGCCGTGCTGTATGTGGCTTATAGTGTCTGGTCAGGCAAACGTGGCAACTCCAACATCAATCATAGTGCGCATTTATGGGGAGCGGCGTATGGGGTAATAATGACGATTATTATTGAACCCCGCCTTATTGGCCACTTTTTGAATAAACTGATGCAAGTGCCTTTTTAAAGGTATTTTTCAGAATAGAATCACCCGGTATTTAGGCATTAAAACACTTCACTGGGTTTGTTCAATAAAGAACATTCGAATATTTAAAAAATTAAGGAGCTTAATGCTCCTTTTTTGCTGCGTATATTCAATAAAGATTTACATAATTTTGTCATTAAATGCTACCCCACAAATCATTTTGGCATAGATAATGTAGACATCTGTATATAAATGCGCAAAAAAAAGAGATCTTTTGCATGTCCACTTCATTAAATGGTCTTCAATTCCCCATCAATCCCCACAGCAAAAAAGCCAGTACCTCCCAAACAGGCAAGGAAATTATTGCTGAAGCCCTTTCTATTGTTGACAACAAGTCGTCCATGGATGCACTGGCTGAAAAAAACTGGCGCAAGCACTACCCGATCTACTTTAAAGCCTTGGTAGAGCACGGTATTCGCACCATCAACAATTCTATTACCATTGCCAAACAAGGCTTACATAAAGCACATCATAGCTTCGACTTTTATCGTAATGGTCAACGCTATTTACTCAAAGACATTATGAAAGATGTCGATACTGCCACCTTGTATACCATTCAGCTTAAAGGTGAAAGTGATACTGCACCAGAATGGTATGTACCCTATAAAGGGCAAAAGTTACAAGGTCAGGCTTTACTGGATCAAATCCAGATCTGGCAAGATGCCGGCATTATCGAATGCAGCCATGCAGATGCCTTGCGTACAGCGCAGGCCCATCCGGAATGGTTTGATCTTTCTGACCGTACCATGGTGCTATTTGGGGCAGGATCTGAAGCTGGCCCGCTGACCTGGCTGGCGCGATGGAAAGCCAATATTATTGCCGTAGATTTACCCAATACCCGGGTGTGGGACAGAATTCTCAACACCATTCAGCAAGGTAATGCCACACTTTATGCGCCTTGCACAGAGAAATTGGCTGAAGACACTTCAAGCACGGTACTGAAAGAAAAATTAGGTGCCGATTTACTTACTCAAACGCCTGAAATTGCACATTGGCTAAGCCAGAGTGAGCACCAGCTTGATCTGGCAGCCATTGCCTATCTGGATGGCGAAAAACATGTTCGTGTTGCCATGGCCATGGACAGCATTATGGAATATGTCAGTGAGCAAAAATCGGACACCAGTTTAATGTTTATGTGTACGCCAACCGATGTTTATGCCATTCCGAAGGAAGTGGTAGCAGCGTCTTATGACAAGTTCCAGTGTCGTTCCAAAATCCGACAGATGCTAAGTAAAGGCATTTCAACCGTTACCGCCAAACGTTTTTTCCAGCAGAATCTACATACGCTCATTCCTTCCGACAATGGTCAGAAATATGGCATTGCAGACTGTCTGGTGGTCGAGCAAGGTCCAAACTATGCCCTGGCCAAACGTATCCAGCAATGGCGCGCCACACTGGCACGTCATTATGGTCAACGGGTCAGCATTAATATTGCGCCCTCGACAACCACCCATTCAGTGACCAAAAATCCGTTATTGAAAGCGGCGTTTAATGGCGCCAGCCTGTTTGATGTGGAATCTTTTCATCCTGAAACCACCA
>DKLL01000212.1 GCA_002455755.1 Acinetobacter sp. UBA6641 | reverse complement strand
GAATGCCGTCAGTACATCTTGCGTCAAGCCTTTGAAGAAGCGATTCACACTCATGCTTACCAGTACTGTATCGAGTCGCTAGGTATGGATGAAGGCGAAGTCTTCAACATGTACCGCGAAGTACCGTCAGTGGCACGTAAAGCGGCTTGGGGTCTGAAATATACCCAGTCTTTAAGTGACCCTACGTTCAAAACCGGTACACCTGAAAATGACCAGATCTTGCTCCGCAACCTGATCGCGTTCTACTGTGTACTTGAAGGCATTTTCTTCTACTGTGGTTTCAGCCAGATTCTGTCTATGGGCCGTCGTAACAAGATGANNCGTGACGAGTCCATGCACCTGAACTTCGGCATCGACATGATCAACCAGATCAAGATCGAAAACCCAGGTTTATGGACGACCGAGTTCCAGGAAGAAATCATCCAGATGATTCTTGAAGGCACCATGCTTGAAATCGAATACGCACGTGACACCATGCCTCGCGGTGTACTTGGCATGAACGCGGCGATGATGGAAGAATACCTCAAGTTCATCTGTAACCGTCGTTTAGCTCAATTGGGCTTACCGGAACAGTTTGCTGGTGTGAATAACCCATTCCAGTGGATGTCGGAAATGATGGACTTGCGTAAAGAGAAGAATTTCTTCGAGACGCGTGTAACGGATTATCAGACTGGCGGTGCGTTAAGCTGGTAATTGAAAGATTCTAAAAATCCCGCGTCTGTCGCGGGATTTTTTATCAAAAGATAAAATTAATATAAAAAACAATAGTAATACAGCAACTTAAGGACAAATAATCAGTTTAATTTTTAAACTGTTCTGTTATTATGAAAGTGAATAACAATACTAATTTTACAACTTAATAACCATAAAATCACAGAGGCTAAAATGAAAGGAAGTATTTTGGATTTTTCNNGGTGCAGAATGGCGTGGACAACGTCCACCTGCACGTGGCGATCGGGTAGATTTTGATATCGATAATGCTGGCAGTGCAATTCAAATCTTTACAGCATTAGGTCACAGCAATCCGGTGCAAAATATTTCCAATCAATTAGACAAACTTTCTGATCAGAATAAAGCTGAAGAACAATTCAACATGATTGACTGGTTTGTTAAATGTTTAAAAAATTATGCGACTTTTACAGGACGTGCACGTCGTAAAGAATACTGGTTCTTTGCCTTGGTTCAATTTATTATTTTAGTTATTGCTCAAATCATTGATACCATCCTCGGTACTGAATTTGTCTTTTATGCAATTGTGGTCTTGGCACTCTTTATTCCAAGCCTTGCAGTAGCAGTTCGACGCTTACATGATACAGGTCGTTCAGGTTGGTGGTTCTTAATTGCACTTATTCCTCTAATTGGTACCATTTTATTAATCGTTTGGCTGGCAACAGAAACCAAGCAAGAAACGAATAAATGGGGGCAACCTGCCAAATAAATCAGATAAAAAAAGGGCGATATCGCCCTTTTTACAACCAAAATTTAGCCATATTTTCGGGCGAATTCTTCGTCTGAAGTACACAAATAAATAATAAATTCGATGAAAGCGACCAAGGCAGGAATAAAAGTCCAGCAGAAAATCAGATAAACAATGCCCCAGCCAATTTGCCCCAAATAAAATTTATGCACCCCGAATCCGCCCAGGAAAAAAGCCAAAATTGCTGCAATAATTCTGTTTTTCTCGCCCACTTGAGTTGGAAATACTGAAGCTGAACTCAGTACATAAATATCATTGGCCTGACCCGTTCCATCCACGGTAAAATCAACTTTCTGACCGCGTGCAGGTGGAACTTGCCCACGCCAACTTGCTCCAGAAAACTGGTAACGGTTTTGATCATCTCCACTGATTACGCCAGAATTGCTCTGAATAGAAAAATCCAATATCTGCCCTTTCATACATCNNGAGAATATCCTCCTGTCAGTACATCTAACCTTTGTTCTTTCATTGTATAAAACAGACCTGTTAAATAAAAATACCCAAAGCACTTCAAATAAAAAACCCGGACTTTAAAATCCAGGTTTTTAATGAATGATTTAAGCTGCGCTATAATTATCGCAACTCAATTTGATTGATTTTTTCTAAACCTTGCACAGCAGCAGAAAAATCCAGTTGACTCGCTTCATCTTTTTCAAAGTGGGTAAATTGCTGCTGAATCAGGTGCATACTTGGCAGCTTTAATGACTCTTGCTGGATCAAATCGATAGCAATACTTATATCTTTTTGCAACAAATCCAGCGCAAAGGTTTTATCAAAACTTCGACTGAGGATCCGCTGCGCCATAATATTTTCAGACATGCTGCTTTTACCACTGGAATGATTAATACAGTTCAAAGCTGCTGACAAATCCACGCCTTTTGATTTCAACACCGTTAGACCTTCTGCCAAAGCCCATAAATGGGTGGCCATCAAGGTATTGTTAATCGCTTTCACTGCAAAGCCGGAACCGCTTTCGCCAACATATTCAATAAGACCTGAAAATGCAGCAATGATCGGTTTGGCTTTATCAAAAGCATCCGCATCGCCCCCAATCATCACGGTTAAAGTGCCTTTTTCCGCGCCAATAGTTTGACCTGAAACCGGTGCATCCAGATATTCGACCCCTATTCTTTTTAAGGCTCGATTTAACTGTTGTGCAGATTGTGGAACACCACTGGTGCAATCAATCCAGATACTGCCTGACTTGGGTGGATATGCGGCAATCAATTGCTCTACATCCGCACTGGTCGGTAAACATGAAAATATATAATCTGCTTGCACCGCTTTTTCGATATCGACAGATTGCGTTTGAAAGGTAATTGAATGATGATCTGCCTTGGACGGGGTTCTGTTCCAGACCCAAACTTCATGTCCAAGTTTAGGAAGATGGGAGGCCATATGCCATCCCATTGCCCCGAGTCCAATAAATGCAATTGTCTGACTCAAAATATCCTCCTAAGGGTTAACTACAGGGGTAGCCGAGGTTTCTGTATTTTCACTGCTGGAACTGGTTTTTTCTTCACCACGATTCAAAAACAGGTTCAGTACAATCGCCGCTAGAGTTGCAGTACCAATACCGCCTAAATCGAAGATACCAATTTTTAAACTGAAGTTCCCTGCGCCCATAATCAGGCTGACCGCAGCAATAATTAACGTGCTGTTTTTGGTGAAATCGACTTTGTTATCAATCCAGATTTTTGCACCGGCTACAGTAATCAAACCAAATACCATGATGGATGCACCGCCCAATAATGCCACTGGAATAGTACTAATCACAGCACCAAATTTAGGTGACAAGCCCAGTAAAATGGCAAACAGACCCGCCACTACAAAAATCGTCGTTGAATAGACTTTAGTGACCGCCATTACCCCAATATTTTCAGCATACGTAGTCATCCCTGTACCACCAACCGATGCAGACATTGAAGTACATATACCGTCTGCAAAGAATGCACGCCCCATATATGGATCAAGATTTTTACCGGTCATACCCGAAACTGCTTTAAAGTGGCCCAAGTTTTCTGCAACCAAAATCAGCGCAACTGGTGCAATCAATAAAATGGCATTGGCATTAAACACAGGACTATGCAAAGTCGGNNGCAATACCGAGTAAAAGTAATAAACGGCGCACCATGCCACGGGTAAACACGGCCACGACGCTAATACAGATAATGGTGACGACCGCCATCCAGGTATCGAATGAACTTGCAGACACACTTTTAATGGTCACAGGTGCAAGATTCAACCCGATAATCATCACAATGGCACCTGTGACAATCGGTGGCATCAGTTTTTCAATCCAGCTGGTCCCGGTTTTCATGACAATCAAACCAATACCCGCATAAATCAGACCGCAAACGATGGTTCCACCCAGCGCCAAGGCAATATTTGGGTTAGATCCTGCACCGGCATACCCGGTTGCTGCAGCAACTGCACCAATAAAAGCAAAACTCGACCCCAGATAACTCGGCATGCGCCCGCCGGTCATCAGGAAAAATAGAATGGTCCCGATCCCGGTAATTAAAATGGTCAGGTTCGGATCGAAACCCATTAACAAGGGTGCAAGCACCGTTGCCCCGAACATGGCAAACGCGTGTTGCAAGCCTAAAACTATACTTTTCCCCACAGGCAAATATTCATCTACCTGTACTGGGGTTGTATCTAGATTGCCTTGATAAGGCGTAAATTCTGGAAACCACGATTCTTTTTTTTGCATGGGTTTCCCCCTCCCCTTAATTAGGATATTGGATTAATTCATGGGTTGCGGCTCACAATAAGCACGGTTGAAATACATCAATGCATTCTTGCCTTCATTCTGTTTCATTGCTTTGACCTGACAAATCAGTACATCGTGACTGCCGACCGACATGCTTTGCACTATTTCACAATCAAAAGACACCAATGCATCATCTAGAACAGGTGCTTGTGTGATCAATGTTGACCATTTTCCACGCAAAAATCGTTCCGACATTGGTGTTTTCCCTCCAAAAACATTTGATAATTCAGTGTGATGTGCCGCGAGAGTATTTACACATAGTACCCGGTTGCATTTAAAGGTTTCAAATACAGACGCCGAACGGTTTAAACACACCAATAAGGTTGGCGGTGAATCAGTGACACTACATACAGCAGACGCGGTAAAACCTGCCTGACCCGCTGTTCCATCTGTGGTAATCACATTGACGGCTGCACCTAAATTGGACATCCCTTGTCTAAAAGTTACCTGATCAATTTCGGTATGCGCTTCATCAGCCGTCATTTGAAAATTTTGTGCATGCTGTAGTAAATCTTTTGCAGATTGAACTGCCATGATTTTGCTGTTCATCATCACCTCCATCACTGAAATTCGACCCTTGATCATTCAAACTGAATTTCAGCTTTGTTCTTTATTGATATCTGGTTAGATCTGTTTTCTTGAAAATTTTTCTTCATTTAAACATGGGCAATAGATGCAATTTCAACTAAAGCATCCGCTTTTACCAAGCCGGTTTGTACGCAATAGCGTGCCGGTTTATTGCCCGGGAAATACTCGGCATAGACGGTATTGATGGCGGCATAATCTGCCCAGTCTTTCACAAAAACATGATTAAAGGTCACGTCATCCATCGTTCCACCCGCTGTTTCAATGACTTTTTTAATGGTTTCCAGAATGTGACGGGTCTGTGCAGCAGCATCCCCGATATGCACGACATTATTATTTTCATCAAAAGCCAAAGTACCTGAAACATATACAATATTGTCCGCTTTGGTTGCAGGTACGTACGGTGCCAATGGTTTTCCTGTACCTGCGGGTAAAATAATTTCTTTAGGCATGTGTTTCCCCTTTAACGGTTTAAGCTGATTTTTCTAGGATCTGTGATTTGCTTTGAAAGGTTTCAACAAAGCTTGCTGTGTCTGATACCCAGCCAAAAAAGGTTTTAATGTTGTACAGGCTGGCTGCATGTGCCTCAATCGGCCCTGCCTGATAACAGGCATCGTCCAGTGCTACGCCAAAATACTCCAGGAAAAAGCCGTCTCTTAAAGTCGACTCGACACACACATTGGTAGCTATACCGACAAACACCAGATTGCGAATCCCTTTGCTACGTAACATGCTGTCCAGCGCCGTATTGAAGAACCCGCTATAACGTGGTTTTTCAATCACGATGTCTTGAGCCAAAGGTTTGAGGTCGTCAATCAGTTCAAAGTCCCAGCCACCCTTAGCGAGCAATTTCCCTTTTAATTCAGGATGCTTACGCATGGTTTTCAAGGCATTGGATTTATGGAAATTGGGAGAATTCACTCCACCTGCTTCTACATACTGATCATCCCAGCCATTTTTAAAATAGATCACCTGAATGTTTGACGCATGTGCAGCATCGACTGCTTTTTTGATGTTCTCCACTACAGGCTTAGTCTTTGAAACATCAAAACCGGCCAAATCCAAATAGCCACCTTTTGAGGTATAGGCATTTTGCATATCGATCACGATTAATGCGGTGTGCTCGGGTGCAAGTTGAATCGCTTCAGGTTCTGCCTTTAACACTTTTCCAGTAGCTGTGGCTTGGGTAAAGCCTGCACAGATTACATTTTCTAAAGATTCATTGATGCTCATGCTGATTTCTCCAGAGTCGGGATTTGAGACGCATCAGCCTCAATGACAATATGTTCACGACATTTCATTAGCGGTTGAATTTTTTGCCCGAAATCTTCCACGCCTTGAATAAAATCATCGAAAGTTAAAAGAATGCCTTCGGTTCCGTC
>DKLL01000046.1 GCA_002455755.1 Acinetobacter sp. UBA6641 | reverse complement strand
AAGTACATGGCGAAGCGATTGCCCTCAATACCTTCAATAATGTTACAGGTCCATAGAGGTTTGGCACGATCAAGCAGGGCGCTATGTTCTTGGGAAATATAAGTCAGTAATTCACGGATTCGGCCCGGATGAGGCAGGGCAATATGACGGAAATGATGGTCTAAATCGAATTCCTGGTCTTCATCCCAAAATAGGCCATTGAGTTTATTGTTAAAAGGCGCAACAGGAAGACACTTGGATTTACGAATATCCGCTACAAGATCTTGAATAAATGTATCAGGTGCATTGTCAGGAATTTGAAATAGGAACAGTCCGCCGACATGCATCGGTTGCTGACGTTTTTCAAGCGACAGAAAAATAAAATCAATTGGGTGTAATGGACGCATAGCGTTGAATGCCTCACTGCAATTTTGTAGCCGTTCTTATATGAACAGGTTTGTTAGAATTATATGAAAACGTTTTTTAGTATATCTTTTTTCAAAAAGAAATGAACTGCTTTATGTGTAATCATAAGTTAAAAAAAACCACTGAATAACAGTAGTTTTTTTTGCAAAAAATATTATTTTAAATTTCCTGCATGTAGGCCACATTCTTTATGGGTAGCTTCTTCCCACCACCAGCGACCTTCGCGTTCATGTTGATTCGGCAATACAGGGCGGGTGCATGGTTCACAGCCAATAGAAATAAAACCACGTTTATGCAGCGGATTATAAGGGATTTCCATCATGCGGATATAGTTCCATACGTCGGAACTTGACCAGTTTGCCAAGGGATTGTACTTGATCAGTTGTTTTCCTGGACCTGAAAACCCTACATCTGCTTGAACGACCGGAATTTCATTACGGGTACCCGGGCTTTGATCTTTACGTTGACCAGTAATCCAGCCATCCAATGTTGCCAGCTTGTTACGTAAAGGCTGAACTTTACGGATACCGCAACATTCCTGATGCCCATCTTGATAGAAGCTAAAGAAGCCTTTTTCAGTGACCAGTTTCTGCATCACTTCTGTTTCAGGGAAACAAATTTCGATCTCAATATTATAGTGTTTACGGACCTGGTCGATAAATTGATAGGTTTCTGCATGTAAACGGCCGGTATCTAGACTAAAGACACGAAAAGGTTTACCTAAATGTGAAGCCATATCAATCAAAACTACATCTTCAGCTCCTGAAAATGAAATGGCAATTTCACCTTCCTGACTTAAAGCAAGTTCCAGAATTTCACTGGGAGATTTATCTGCATATTCAGAGGCAAGGGCATCGACAAGGTCAATGGTAGGGATTATAGTCATGACAGTTCCTGGCGTATAGGCTTGGACACTTAAACCTATATTAATTTAATTCACAATGATTTTAATGGAATTGAATTAATCTGCTTAGCACTAAAAAATAAATACTTATGAATAAAATAGATTTAAAAAACAGCAGCAGAAATATCGAATTTTAAGCTATGATAGCGCAAAATTTTTCACTGACATTGGGAGAACCCATGGAAATCGTATGTCTTGATCTTGAAGGGGTGCTGGTTCCGGAAATTTGGATTAACTTTGCCAAAAAAACTGGAATTAAAGCATTGGAAGCCACTACACGTGATATTCCAGACTACGATGTGTTAATGACGCAGCGCCTGAATATTTTAAAAGAACACGGTTTAGGCTTGAGTGATATTCAGGAAGTAATTGCAGATATGGGGCCCTTCCCGGGGGCAAAAGAATTTGTAAAATGGGTCAGTACTCATTTCCAGCTGATTATTCTTTCCGATACTTTTTATGAATTTGCTCATCCTTTAATGAAGCAGCTCGATTGGCCAACTATTTTCTGTCACAAGTTGGAAACTAATGAAAATGGCATGATCACGGATTATAAGCTTCGTCAGCCTGATCAAAAGCGTCAGGCAGTGAAAGCGCTGCATGGTTTGAACTTCCGTGTGATTGCAGCTGGTGATTCTTATAACGATACCACGATGCTGGGCGAAGCAGACCATGGATTCCTGTTTGATGCCCCTGAAAATGTGATTGCAGAATTCCCGCAATTCCCGCCAATTTATGGTTATGACGCTTTAAAAGAAGCGATTCGAAAAGCATCTGTACGTAATNNCCTTTTACTTCACCACCTGTTTGTGCTCGTGCATCTCCTAGCCAGAAGTATTTAACCCCAGCCTGGATAAAATAGTTTTCTGCAGGGCTGTATTGGCCGCCTAGACCGACACTCCAATAACCTTCAGTTGGACCCAAGGTGGTTACCGGGTTTCCTGCACCAGAGTCATAACCTACAGCAGCAGAGCCTGACCATTTAACGTTAAATTTATGACCTAAACCCACATTTGCAGACCATTGATCATCTGAATAATCGACAAGATTCTGCTGTTTTCCGGTGAGTGCGCCAGTTAGCTGAGATAAATAAGCAGGTTTTACTGCAAACTGATCCCAATGTACCCAGCGAATATTAGCAAAGGCTAAGGTATTTTTTGCAATGCCTGACTGTAAGTCAATGTTGACTGATTGTGGTGTAGTAATTTCCGCTTTATGGTAAGTTGGAATTACTGGTTTACCCAATAATGTGCCAGTTAATCCAGGAATATATAAAGCCCCATCTGCACCAAAGCCGAAGGTTTCTGTGGTATCTAATTCATGTTTAATTTCAGAGCGATAAGTCACAGCAGCTTTTAAGGCAATGTCAGGAATAGAATATGCAAAACCAGCTAACCAACCGTAAGCTTCACTTTCTTTAAGGTCAATATCATAACCGCCAAGAACTTGCGGGCCTCTATAAGCTGTACCACGTAGGGAGACTTTCGCCTTTACGCTTTGATAGACAGGTCCGGCATAAACATTCCAGTTCTCATTTGGCTGATACCCTATAAGTGCTGTAATGCTATTGGTTTTTACTTCAACAGAAGTGCCTTCCAATACACCAGTATTGGTATTTACTGTAGCAAAAGCATTAGATTCAGGCGCATATTGAGAGTCAGCTCCAAATGGCTGGTCATAAAGTAAACCCAGAGATATTTTATCAGTTGCCTGAATTTTTATAGCAGCAGTAGGGAAGTAGTAATCTTCAGCCATATCGCTGACTTTATTGCCGGCATTGTCTTTACCTTGAACTTCTGGATCTAAAACAGAAATACCTGCTTCAGCATAATTGCCAGGCTGTAAAAAAGCCGAAATGGATTGACCTGAGCGGTCTAGGCCAGCAGCAAAAACTGAGGTTGATGGAATTAAGCTAAGTAAAATAGCTGAACTTAGAGCTGTAAACTTCATGGAACATTTCCTTGTTGTAGCTTTATGTAAATAAATTTGCAGGAAAAGTAACATAAATAAAAAAAGAGTAAATGCTCAACTATGAGGAGATAATGAACTGACTAATTCAAAAAATGAACTTGAATAGAGTAAAAGTACTAACAATACTTTTTTATATTAATGATTTATAAGTAAAAAATAGAGTAATAAGCTTAAAAAAATAGGATAGTACCAGTAGTTTCTTTTTGATTAAATTTGAAACATATAGATTGGAGTCTTATAAAAATAAGAGATGTAATGTAAAAAAGACCATCGCGAACGATGGTCTTTTTTTCTGTTTATTCAATATTAGAAGCGGTAACCAATTTTTAAGCCATACGCAAGTGCATCGTTGTCTTCAAAGTTAGCAACCGTTGCATCAGTACCAAATTGTGCGCCAGACTGTGCTTTAGCATCACCTAACCAGAAGTATTTAACACCACCAGCAATGAAGTAGTTTGGTGCTGGGCTGAATTGTAAACCTAGACCCACATTCCAATAACCTTCAGTAGGACCAAGCGTAGATACAGGGTTACCCGCACCAGTGTCATAACCTACTGATACGTTACCAGCCCATTGCTCACTCATTTTACGACCAACACCTACGGTTGCGGAAATTTGATCATCAGAATATGCAACTAAATCAAAACCATTTGGTTTCCCAGTACTCGCTGCAACTGCTGGATTTATAGATGCTCTACCAAATTTAGGTGGACGAATGGAGAAGTTAGACCATTCAACCCAGCGTACATTAGCAAATGCTACGGTATCTGCCATGATGCCAGTTTGGAAATCCAAGTTAATAGATTGTGGCGTTGTGATAGAGGTGTCTGTATTTGGTAGTGCGTTAAAGCCCGCAAATAAACCTGTATTAAAGGTTTCAGTGGTCTTCACATCATGGTCAATTTCAGAACGATAAGTCAAAGATGCTTTTAAGGCAATATCAGGAATTTGATAAGCAAAGCCAGCGAGCCAACCTACTGAACCATCTTCTTCCATATTGGCATTATAAGAACCAAATGTAGTATTACCGCCATATGCTAGACCACGTAGTTTAACATCCCCTTTTACAGTTTGATAAACTGGACCAGCATAAATGTTCCAGTTTTGAGTTGGCTGAAAGCCAAAAATCATAGAGATATTTTGCGTGTCTACTTCAACACTGGTTGACTCTGTAGCACTACGGAATAATCCTTCACCTGTTAACGGGTTTAAAGTTGCATCAGCAGTCGAATATTCTGCATCTGCCCCAAATGGTTGATCATAAATTAAACCAAAAGAGAAATTATCAGCAAGCTGTAATTTTAGTGCTGCTGAAGGAAAATGGTAATCATCGCCCATATCTGAAAGAGCAGATCCATTCGCATTTGCTTTACCTTCAACAGTCGGATCTAAAACAGAAATACCGGCTTCGAAATAATTACCTGGTTGTAAGAATGCTGCAATAGACTGACCTGAGCGATCTAAAGCAGCTGCAAATGCACCTGTCATTGGCACTGTTGCAAGAATAATCGCTGTACTAAGTGTTTTTAATTTCATTGTCTGTCTTTCCTTGAGGTACAAATTTTTTTACTGCAGATGAGTGTTATTAATGTGTTGAATTATTTTGATAACATCTGTCTATCAACTAGATATCATTTGTTACTCCATGTGACAAAAATAACACAATAAAAAAAAGAGTAAATGCTCTGCAAAAAACTATCGTGTTTAAAATATCAGCATATTAGAGCTTTTAATCTAAATTTACATTAATATTTTGATTTAAGTTATTGAAAATAAATTAATTAAATTGAATTTATAATGATTTAATTTAGATATTTATTTGATTAAAAAATAGCCATTTATTGTAAAAAGTGTAATATTTTTATGTGATAGAGTTCTCTATTTTGAAAGTAGTATTTGAAATGAAGAAATAGATATGCAAGATATTTAATTTAAAAAATTTCTTTGAAATAATTTTTGTTTGGGGGCAAAAAAAAGTGTAAAGAGTAAGAATGATTTTAATTATAGAAATAGAGAGGAAATAGGGCTTGAAATAAATTTAACAGGATTTTGGATTCTATGGATTAAACTTTCAGAAGTGAAAAATTATGGTGCGCCCTGCGGGAGTCGAACCCGCGTCGGTCACTTAGGAGGCAACTGCTCTATCCAGTTAAGCTAAGGGCACAATGCGCAGCTAATTTAGCGTAAATAGCTATAAAAAAAAAGTTATTGTCGAAACAATAACTTTTTAAAGATTTCACTTCAGCATGATCGTTTAAGATTTACTCTTATTCAATATTTTAAATAAGCCAAACATCAGCACGATCCAAATTGGAATCATCAGTACAGATTCTTTAAATCCTTGGGTCCACATAATATAAAGTACCGTTACAATGAAGATCAGGACCAGATAATTACTGATAGGCGCCCACAGTGCAGGGAACTTGGTTTGAATCGCAGCTTTTCTAACAGCCTGTTTAAATTTCAAATGCGTCAGGCTAATCATGGCCCAATTAAGAACTAAGGCACCCACAACTACATACATCAAGTGGCCTAAAGCATCTTCTGGAACAAAATAGTTTAACAGCACACAACCGAAAATGAGCAGGGCCGAGAATAAAACAGCAGGAATAGGCACACCTTGTTTATTTACATTTTTAAATA
>DKLL01000040.1 GCA_002455755.1 Acinetobacter sp. UBA6641 | reverse complement strand
CAGTATCTGCTGGAGGGCTATGGCCTGACCGAGTGCGCTCCGCTGGTGAGCGTCAACCCGCACGATATCGACTACCACAGCGGCAGCATCGGCCTGCCGGTGCCCTCCACCGAAGCCAAACTGGTGGATGACAACGATAACGAAGTGCCGCATGGCGAACCGGGAGAACTGTGCGTGAGAGGGCCGCAGGTGATGCTGGGCTACTGGCAGCGTCCGGACGCCACCGACGAAATCATCAAAGATGGCTGGCTGCACACCGGTGACATTGCGGTGATGGATGACGAAGGTTTCCTGCGCATCGTCGATCGTAAAAAAGACATGATCTTGGTGTCCGGCTTTAACGTTTATCCTTCAGAAATTGAAGAAGTGATTTCTAAACACCCTAAAGTACTGGAAGTCGCTGCGATTGGTGTACCTGATGAAAAATCAGGCGAAGTACCTAAACTGTTTGTAGTGAAAAAAGATCCTTCACTCACCACAGAAGAAGTACTTGCTTTCGCTAAAGAAAACCTAACCGGCTACAAACGCCCACGTTATGTTGAATTTATGGATGAATTGCCAAAATCGAACGTAGGTAAAATCTTGCGTAAAGACTTGCGTAAAACTGCATAAATACTGCAATAAAAAAGCGCCGTGATCGGCGCTTTTTTATTTGGGCTTTAATTTTTTAAAAACCATCGATCAATATAAGGACGGGCTATACCTGTAATCCATAGAAAGGTCGTAATGCTACCGAATTGATAAACGTATCGTTTTAAATCAAATGCACCAAAACTATATAAATTATCAAGCAAGCAGTAGAACGCAACGACTGTAGTCCATATCCACAGGGCCTGACGTTTAATTCCTACCATCCAGAGCGCGAGAATTGAAATAACAATGGTGAAAATAAGGGAAAGCCGATTGAAATTGGCACACATGACTGAAAGTAAAAATCCGACAATCGGCAATACGACTTTGAGTACACGATCCACTTTACGTTGATGCTGACGCTGCTTTTCGAGTACATCAAACAGTTTTTCTTGATCAGGATTGACCATTATGGACCCTTATTGCTCATTTATAAAAACACTATAATTTACAAAAAATATTGCGAAAACACCATGCTATGATAGGCAGTATAAAGTCTTAATGAGAAAAATGGGATGCACAGCATTAGCGGAATAATCTATCTCATCTTAATTGCATGTTTATTGCCCTATGTTTTTACCGCAATTGCAAAAAAAACAGCCGGTTTTAAAGCACGAGATAATCAAAACCCGCGTGAATTTCTGACTAAAACTACCGGCTTGGCAGCACGTGCCAATGCGGTACAACAAAACAGTTTTGAAAGTTTACCCTTATTTATTGCCTCCATTTTAATGGCAGAATATATGGTGGTTTCTCAAAACCTGATCATGACGTTTGGTGTTGCCTATATTTTACTGCGTATTTTCTACGGCATCTGCTATCTAGCCAATTGGGCCACTTTGCGTTCGATTATCTGGACCTTGTCCTTGCTTTGTCCGATTTGCCTGTTGCTGCTGGTGATTAAATTAACCGCCTGAACCTTAAAATGTGGAAATACATATTTTCACTCAGCAGATGTATAATCGAAAAGTTATTTAATACGCAAAAACCGTTATAATCGTCGCGGTTTAAAAAAGATTTAACTTGTTTAAGAGTGATGCTATGAGCTACAGCAATATCCCAGCGGGTAAAGATGCACCAAACGACATCTATGTAATTATTGAAATTCCTGCAAATGCAGCACCAATCAAATATGAAATCGACAAAGATTCTGATGCATTATTTGTAGACCGTTTCATGGGTACTGCAATGTTCTACCCGGCAAACTACGGTTATGTGCCAAACACATTGTCACTTGATGGTGACCCACTTGACGTATTGGTTGTGACTCCACATCCGGTTGAACCAGGTTCAGTGATTCGCTGCCGTCCGGTAGGTAAATTGAACATGGAAGATGATGGTGGTGTTGATGCGAAACTGGTTGCAGTACCGCACGACAAATTAACGCCAATCTATAAAGACGTTCAGGAATATACCGATCTTCCTCCGCTTTTGATCAGCCAAATTGAACACTTTTTCCAACACTACAAAGACTTAGAGCCAGGAAAATGGGTTAAGTTAAGTGGTTGGGAAGGTGCTGATGTTGCCAAACAAGAAGTATTGAGCTCAATTGCAGCTTATGCAGAAGCAAACAAATAATTGTTTGTTTCGAATTTAGCCCCAAAGGCTTAAATAAAAAAACCTGCACATTGTGCAGGTTTTTTTATTTCTTGAACTTACTGTGAATTAGAATAATTTCACAGGAATATCCAAGAATAAACGCCATTCGTTGGTGTCGCCAATGTAGGCATTGTCATATACATCGTTAGCACGGTAAATTGAGTTACGTACACGTAAGCTGGCATCTTTGGCAAAACCGCTTTGAACAGTGTATTTCACCTGGTTAAAGAATTCATTTTCTTTACCTTCACCTGTTTTGCCAGCAACATTGATGTCCCAACCATAGACATAAGCAGTCGTCCAGGTTAAGCCCGGAACCTTCATTGCACCAAAGTCATAGGTATATTGAACTTGTGCTGATTTCTCATGATTACCGACGAAGTCAGACAGGTAAGAGTTTGGCAAGTAAATACTTTGGTAGCCGTCAGCATTTTGGCCGTAGTCATAACCAGTGTTGCCGGTATTTTGTTGGTAAGCCAACATGACATTGTGCGCACCAGTATTATAAGTACCTGAAATTGCCCAAATATTGTTGCTTCGACCGGAAACATCTTTATTGCCAAGTGTTGAAGAATAAGTAGTGGCTTGTTCATCAAACTCAGTGTGATAACCGCTGAAGTCATAAGTGAGTGAGCTGTCGTTAGCCAAAGCTTGTTTATAGTTGGCATTAACGTAATGACGCTCTAATTTATTTTTGCTATCCAAGCCATAGTAAGACGCATTTAAAGCATCGTTAAATTTGTATTTTGCGCCCCAAACTACCGCACGGTCTAAGTTTTCACCNNAGCTGGTCATTAAATTTATATTTTGCACCCCAAACCACAGCACGGTCTAATTCATTGCCATCTGAATTGATTTGATCTGAATACTGGTTCTTCGTGAATTTACCCGCAATAACTTCCAGATTTTCAATTTCGTGGCTTGTTGCAAGCACACCGGTGAAATATTCAGGAACCATACGGCCTGTATTACTGGCAAGAACAGGGATATCTAATACTTGAGTACCATACTCAACAGTTGTATTGGAAACACGTGCTTTGACACTTGCACCACCACGAGCCCAATGGTCATAAGCGTCACCATTTGGATTTTCTGCAGTCGGTGCATGCTTAGGAATCATGCCATTATTGGCATTTTTGTTTTCGCCCAGTTTAAATGAAGCATCACCTACCGCATTTACACCAAAACCTACCACACCCTGGGTAAAACCAGACTCGAGTTTCACAATTGCGGATTGTGCAGCAGAGCTTTGATCTTTGACACCAGGTGCTTTCTTGTCACGATTGATATAACCGGTACGGAAAAGTACAGAGCCTTTAGCATCTTCAACAAAGCCTTTAGATTCGCTTTGCTCGCTTGCATATGCTGTTGAGATTAATGCAGCCTGAATTAAAACTGCTAAAGTAAGTTTTTGTGATTTTTGCATTGGGAGAAGGCCTTATACAAAACTGAAGAAAGAAATTGAAGGAATTGTATACGTAATGTATAGCAAAAAAATCATTTTTTAATACATTTTATTTAATTAAAGTTACACATTTTTTTAATATAGTTTTATACCTTTTAGTCAATAAAAATATTTAAGATTTGCTGTTTGTTAAAATTATTTTATAAAACAATAATATATTTAAAGTATAAATGATGTGTTGTGTAATTCTGCTCATAAATAGGGAGCAGAATGTCGCAACTTAAGCTTCATTTTATGAAACTTTGCTGTTTTATAATTTAGTCTAGTATGTGTTTAACGCCCCGATTAATCAATGATCAGAGAAAAGCAAAGGAAGAGTTTGAAACTTTAAAAAATATTCATATTTGTGGAAGTATCATCTAATTTTTTTCCATATAAAAATATATTTTAATTCAATGCCCAGCGACTTAATTGGTTTTTAGTAAAAGATAGCTAAGGAGTAATGATTTAAAAAAATTGACCAAAAAGTATAAAAAAGTTTTAGAATCCGCAGCTAAATTTATCTTTAAACAAGAATCTCAAGCTGATTCTCTAAGGAGTGGTGATGCTGCAAACTTCACACAAAATTGCGTTATTTTTACTACTTTCTATGAGTGCAATGTCTGCACTTGCTGAAGAAAATCCATCTGCAGCAGAAAATGGAGAGCTAACAGGCAGTTTTGCTGTGGTGAATAAATATATTTACCGTGGTGGTGTGGAAAATGAGGATGTCACTTTACAAGCTGGACTTGAATACAATTATAACAGCGGAATTACTCTGGGATACTGGGGCTCGACCATCGGTTATGATCCTTCTGATGAAAATAAAGAGCATGGTTTTGAACATGACTTGTATGTCGCGTATGGCAAGGAGCTGAATCAGGACTGGAGCTATAGGCTTCAAGGGACAGCTTATTACTATCAAAATGGCGGTACAGTATATGGCGAAAATGGCGATAAACGTAAAACGACTGCATTCGATGTATTGGGTGAACTGGCTTATAAAGATTTAACTTTAAGCATGGCAGTGATGCTGACAGATGCTTCTTTTGGTAATGCAGGAGATGTGTATTTAAGCGCAGCCTACAGTTATGCTTTACCGCAAAATTTTATGCTAAACACTTCGGTTGGGGCATCTATTTATAATGGCAGTCGTGATGACAGAATGATTGAAACGAAAAATGATGTTGCTTTCAACGAAGCACGTATTGGTGTAAGTAAAGAAATTCGCAATACTGGAGCTAGCACTTCTGTAGATTATGTGGTCGGGGGGCAGGACCGTTTTGATACAGATTTTGATGATCAGCTGGTTTTGGGCTTAAATTTTAATTTTTAAGTTCCTGTAAGTGAAAATAATTGAAAGTGTATGATTTGCTGTAAAGTTGTGCACTTTTTTTATGCACGATTAAAAAAACTGATGAAAAAATAGCCTTAAAAAGAGGCATGATGTAAGTAAATATGAATTTTATATGATCGTCGGTTTAAGTTCCTACAAGTAAGATCAAGGTATAATCATTAGGCATTCAGCCTGCATCATAAATTTATTTTAAAAAATAAAAATTTAATAAAAATAGATACTTAATTATTAATTGTTTTCCCATGCAGCATTTTTAAAAATCTGAAATTTTTTTTGGCATAGCAATTGCAACTCCCTCATTGAGTTTATCGAAATAACCAAAAAACCATCGTAATACGATGTAGGGGGAATCCAATAATGAAATTTACTCTTAAAGCATTATCTCTAGCTGTGGTTGCAACAGCATCGACTTTCACATTCGCAGAAGAGGCACCTGCATCAGAACATACCCTTACAGGTAATATTGGAGTGGTGTCTCAATATGTATTACGTGGTAATACAGCAAGTTTAGAAAACTCGGGCGCAGCGGTGCAAGGTGGCTTGGATTACAGTCATGCTTCAGGTTTTTATGCTGGCTATTGGGGTTCTACATTAGACATCAGTTATGCAGAATCTGGTGAACAAAGTTTTGAACATGACTTATATGCCGGTTTCAGCGGTAAAATTACTGAAGACCTCAGCTTTAAAGTAGGTGGTACTTACTACGTTTATTATCCATCTGATGATTCAAATGTTTTTGAAACCATTGTAGGTCTAGGCTATAAGGGTTTTGGTATTACGGCACAAACACTTACAGACGATGTGACTTGGGGCAATGCAGGGGATACCTATTTCCTCGCCAGCTATAGCTATGGTTTACCGAAAGACTTTACTTTGAATACATCATTAGGTGCGTATTACTATTCTGATAGTGGTGATTTAGAAGGCCTTACTTTAAATACCACAGAAGATTTCAACTTGCGTCATTTAACAGTAGGTTTAAGCCATCCATTGGGTGATACCGGGGCAAGTGTAAGCATGGACTATATTGTGGGTGGTAAATTACGTGATGACACTGATTTGAAAAATAAAGTTGTTTTAGGTTTGAAATACAGCTTCTAAGTTAATGAATACTAAAAGGCGATTCTTGTGAATCGCCTTTTTCTTTATCCTGTATTTTATGAGGCTTAAATATTAAAAGCCTTATGATAAGTCACCGTACCTTGTGGAAAATTTCCCTCAAAAAGCAACGCTTGAAAATATTTGGGTGGAGTGTTTTCTAAAATAAGTTCAGGCAAGGCTTTAAAGCCAAATTCGGCATAAAAATCCGGATCACCTAAAAGCACACAGCCTTTTGCTGCATGAGCTTTTAATTGAACCAAAGCAGCCTGGATGAGGGCTGAACCGATCCCTTGCAGTTGCCATTTGGGTAAAACCGCGACCAGACCCAAGCCATACCAACCCGGTACATGTGAAGAAATTTGTACCGGTGAGATTGCGATATGTCCGACAATATGTTGATTTAAAACAGCGACTAAAGAAATGGTCAGTGCATTGGCCTTGCGTAGTGCAGTGACAATGAACTGTTCGTGATGACTGGAATAGGGCTGCTTTTTAAATGCCTGTTCAATCAGCTGGCTAATTGCAGCATGATCGGCCGGATTTTCATTACGAATAAGTAAATTATGCATTTCGGATTAGCCCTGTTGCGTCCGATAGGACAAAGCTTCGGTTAAATGCTGGCTTTGAATGTCAGCATGTTGCGATAAATCGGCAATGCTTCGCGCAACGCGTAATACCCGATGATAAGCCCGCGCAGACAGATTCAAGCGTTGCTGTGCCATTTCCATAATTTTTTGTGCCTGCGCATCCAGCGAAGCAAACTGCTCCAGCTGTTGGGGCGTTAAAGCCTGATTCAGGCATTGTTGCCGTTGCATCTGCTGTTGATAGGCCTGAATTACCCGTTGCCGCACTGTCTGTGAATTTTCAACCGGTGCTGTATCCTGTAATTCATGGGCTTGCAAAGGAGGCACATCAATATGCAGGTCGATCCGGTCCAGGAGTGGACCTGAAATGCGATTTTGGTAACGTTTAATCGCATCAGCTGAACATTGACAACGAATGTCCTGATTAAACGCATAGCCGCAAGGGCAGGGATTCATTGCGGCAATCAGTTGAAAGTTCGCCGGAAAGGTAATTTGTCTGGACGCACGCGAGATCACAATTTCTTTAGATTCGAGCGGTTGCCTTAATACTTCCAGGACCTTGCGATCAAATTCGGGCAGTTCATCTAAAAACAATACGCCCAAATGGGCCAGGGTAATTTCACCGGGTTTGGGATGTGAACCGCCACCCACCAAGGCAATTGCGGAAGCGGTATGGTGCGGTGCGCGAAAAGGGCGCTGTCCAAAAGGATGCGAGGTATTGGCAACGGAATAAATACTGGCAACTTCCAGATTTTCCTGTGTATCTAAAGGCGGTAAAATACTGGCAAGCCGTGATGCTAACAATGTTTTGCCTGTCCCCGGTGGACCTTTAAATAACAGGGAATGCCCACCTGCTGCGGCAATTTCCAAAGCACGTCGTGGACGGAGTTGACCTTTGACATCGGCTAAATCAAATTTGTATTGATCTATAGGGTTGGTAGTGTTGGCCTGATATTGTGGCAGCGGATGTTGTTTGGATAAATGTTCGCAGACATCTTTCAAATGATGAGCTGCAAATACTTCAAAATTGGGCAGTTGTGAAGCATCTTGGGCATTCTGTTCTGGCAAAATCAGTTGATGTCCAGACTGCTGGCAGGCAATCGCAATACTCAAAATACCGGTGATGGGACGAAGTTGACCATCCAGAGCCAGTTCACCAATAAATTCCAGCTGATCGGTCACATTTTCAGGCAGTTGCCCTGAAGCAATCAGAATTCCCAGAGCAATCGGCAAATCAAGGCGTGAGCCATCTTTAGGTAAATCGGCAGGCGCTAAATTAATCGTGAGACGTTTGGTGGGAAATTGAAAACCACTATTGATAATGGCAGAACGTACCCGGTCCTTGCTTTCACGAACTGCTGCTTCAGCTAGCCCGACAATGGTTAAAGAAGGTAACCCCTGACTGACATGAACTTCTACCTCGATTAAGGGTGCATGAAGTCCAAGCAGACCTCGAGTGTAAATTTTCGCAAAAGACATTTATTATTGTTCCATTGTAGTGCGTTATTTTTAATCGTTTTTAGTCTTTTTTTGCATTAAAAAAGTGCTTATTTATTATTCTTGATTTTAATTTCTAAAGCTTCAACCTGTTTAAGCAGTTCATTTAAGCGGAGGTTGGCATTATTTAAGGCGGTACGTTGGCGTTCAATTTCATCTTTGGAAACCAGATCCATCTTACTGACCGCTTCATTCAGTAGGGCGCGTAAATTATGTTCAACATCTTTTTTCGGTTGATCGAGTTGTTCCATGATGGCTTGTAATAAGGTTTCAATCATTGCAGTGTCCATATAAGGATGGAGAAGAGGCTGTAGTGTAACATTGCTCCTATCTGGACCATAGCCCCACTCGACCGGATATAGTTTTATCCGATGTGTAAAATCGTTAATTTTATAGTAAAAATGTCTAGTTTTTAGAACTCAGACTTCATGTAAAAGTATAAAATAGGTTATAAAGAAAACTCGTGTCAAAGTTTCTATTTCCCCCAACCTTAGAATTTTTGGCACGAAATTTGAACATAAAACCTTACTGGTGAAAGAAGCCGAAGGAAAACAAACATGAAGCTCGTAACTGCAATTGTAAAACCCTTTAAATTAGATGACGTGCGTGAAGCACTCTCTGACATTGGTGTTCAAGGGATCACCGTAACTGAAGTCAAAGGCTTTGGTCGTCAAAAAGGTCATACCGAACTTTACCGTGGTGCAGAATATGTTGTTGATTTTTTGCCTAAAGTAAAAATTGAAATCGCGATTAGCGATGAAATGGTTGATTCAGTCATTGAATCGATTACGCGTGTGGCAAGCACAGGTAAAATTGGTGACGGTAAAATTTTCGTTACTAATTTAGAACAAGTCATCCGTATCCGTACCGGTGAAACAGGTGCAGATGCTGTTTAATTTGGCATGAAGTTTGCTGAGTAGCTAATAACTCAAAAAAACTAGGTTGGGGGATACGAATGAAAAAAATGCTGATTGCGCTGAGTCTGTCTGGCGCACTTTTAGGTGGTTCTGTTGCATGGGCTGAAGAAGCGCTAACAGCAGCATCCACTCCTTCTGAAAATGTAGTAGTGACTGAAACTACTGAAACAACAAATTCTGAATTAGCTGCGGCACCTGCTCCAGCTGAACAAGCACCAGCACCTGCCGAAGAAGAACCAAAATTAGACACAGGTGACACATCGTGGATTTTAGTATCTACCGCACTGGTTTTACTCATGACCATTCCAGGCCTCGCATTATTTTATGGCGGTATGGTTCGTAAGAAAAACGTGCTGGGCACTATGGCACACAGCTTTGTTGCGGCTGCAATTGTCAGTATTACCTGGGTGGTGATTGGCTATAGCTTAGCCTTTGGCAGTGGCAATGCATTCATTGGTAATCTGGATAAAATCATGCTATCCGGCATTACCCCAGATGCCTTAACAGGCACAATTCCAGAAATTCTGTTTGTCATTTTCCAAATGACCTTTGCCATCATTACTGTAGCCATTATTACCGGTTCGATTGCGGAGCGTATGAAATTTGGGGCATTTGTGGCATTCATTACGCTTTGGAGCGTGATTGTTTACGCGCCAATTACCCACTGGGTATGGGGTGGTGGCTGGTTAGCAAATGATGGTGCACTCGACTTTGCTGGTGGTACGGTGGTTCATATCAACTCGGGTGTTGCAGGTCTGGTTGCTGCATACATGCTCGGTAAACGTATGGGCTTGGGCCGTGAATCTATGGCTCCGCATAACCTGACTTTAACCGTGGTTGGTGCCAGCCTGGTTTGGGTCGGCTGGTTCGGCTTCAATGGCGGTTCGGCACTCGGGGCAAATGGTTCAGCGGGTTATGCACTGGTTGTAACACAAGTTGCAGCGGCAGCCGCGGCAATTGCCTGGTTGATTACTGAAAAAGTGGTTCGTGGTAAAGCGTCTGTATTAGGTGGTGCATCTGGTGCAGTTGCAGGTCTGGTAGTGATTACGCCAGCAGCAGGTTTCGTGACTGTAGGCGGTGCTTTAGCCATGGGTCTGATCGGTGGTGTAGTCTGTTTCTGGGGCATTACAGCGCTTAAACGTGCACTTAAAGCAGATGACTCTTTGGATGCCTTTGGTCTGCATGGTGTAGGCGGTATTGTCGGTGCAATCCTGACTGCTGTATTTGCCAGTGAATTCATCATGGGCGATAAAGTGCCAACAGACATGATGCATCAATTATGGGTACAACTTGAAGGTGTACTAGCAACCATTGCTTACTCTGCAGTATTGACCTTCATCATTCTAAAAGTGATTGATCTGGTGATGGGTATCCGTGTTGCAAATGATGACGAACGTATGGGTCTAGACTTAAGTCAACATGGCGAACGTGTAGAATAATCTAAAAACTAATAATCAATATATTGTGTGAAACAGCCCGGAAGGGCTGTTTTTTTTCCATATCTTGCGTAAGCCTCTACAAAGAGCAGAATTTTTGCTACACTCTAAATCCGATTTGATTTGTTCAATTAAACCGCTATGCATTGTCCATTTTGCAACGCTGCAGACAGTAAAGTGATTGATTCGCGTCTGGCTGCCGAAGGCTGCCAGATTCGCCGCCGTCGTGAATGTCTCGGTTGTGGTGAACGTTTTACTACCTTTGAAACCTATGAGGTGGTCATGCCCCGGGTGATTAAATCCGATGGCAAGAGTGAACCTTTTGATGAGGCAAAAATGCGTCGTTCGTTAATGCATGCTTTACAGAAACGTCCGGTAACCCAGGAACAGATTGAAACCGTCCTTAGCGATATCCAGTTGCAGATTCGCCGTTTAGGTGAGCGCGATGTCAAATCTCGGACCATTGGTGAAATTGTGATGCAGGCTTTATTTGCCCTGGATCATGTCGCTTATGTCCGTTTTGCTTCGGTCTACCAGGATTTCCAGGATGTTGAAGCCTTCCGTCGTCAAATTGAACAGATGCAACAGCGCGAACACTAAAATTTTATTTTCCAAGAGCATGTAATGTCTGAGTTCAGTCAAAACTCCCAACAAGATCAAGCATGGATGCAACTTGCGATTGAATTAGCACGACTCGGACAATACTCCACTAAACCCAATCCCAATGTCGGCTGTGTCATCGTTAAAGATGGTCAACTGGTTGGGGAGGGCTTTCATCCGAAGGCCGGGCAACCACATGCGGAAGTTTTTGCCATGCGCCAGGCCGNNTTGGAACCCTGCGCGCATTATGGCCGTACCCCGCCGTGTGCCAAAGGCCTGGTTGAAGCTGGAATTGCAAAAGTTATTGTTGCCTGTCCTGATCCGAATCCTTTGGTGGCTGGCAAGGGTGTACAAATTCTAAAAGATGCTGGCATTGCAGTTGAAATGGGTATCTGTGAACAGGATGCAGCACAGCTCAATCGCGGTTTTTTAAAAGCCATGTCCAGCGGCATGCCTTATGTACGTCTAAAAGTGGCGTCCAGTCTGGATGGGCGTACCGCTATGGCCTCGGGTGAGTCGAAATGGATTACTGGAAGCGAGGCCCGTCAGGATGTACAGCACTGGCGTGCCATTTCCGGTGTCGTCATTACGGGCATAGAAACGGTACTTGCCGATGACTGCCAATTAAATGTACGTCAGCTGAATGGTGTTGCAGATATCGGCACGGTGGTTCAGCCCAAACGTCTGGTGCTGGATCGTCAGGGACGTTTACCGCTGAATGCAAAAATACTCCAGCAACCTGAAACAGTCATGGTGATGGGACCTTTCCGTCAGGAACTGGCCGATTTAGGCGTGCTACAATTTGCAGTACAGCCTTTAAAAGACATGCTACACACCTTATCTACCCAGCATCAGATGTATGATGTGCTGGTGGAAGCAGGGGCAACATTATCCACGGCCTTTTTGCAGGAACGGCTGGTGGATGAAATGATCAGCTATGTTGCACCGACCTTTTTAGGTCAAACCGCTCGTGCGATGTTTAATGCGGAATTTGACCGCATGGCAGAGCAACTTCGATTTAAGCTCATAGACCTGGCCCAAGTCGGGAATGATGTGCGCTTAAGGTTAATCCCTTCTCAAGAGACAGTATGAATTCAGAGTCTTCGGTTTATCATAAACGTCGTCATTCAGCACGTACCACAGATGAATACCTTTTCAATCAGCTTGTTCCCTATTTGGGGAATAAACGCCGTTTATTGCATCTGATTTTGGAAGCGCTTGAGAGCACGGGAACCTTAAATAGCAAAAAAAATGGCCGTGCCCCGATTTTTGCCGACTTTTTTGCCGGTTCTGGGGTGGTTTCGCGTCTGGCACGACAAAATGGTTATCGCGTGATTGCCAATGACTGGGAACCGTATAGCCACGCTTTAAACAGCGCGATTTTGTCCTGTGTGGAAGCACCGGCATTCAAAGAGCTGGGCGGTTATCAAAAAGCCATTGACTATCTGAACCGTTTGCCTGAGGTGAAAGGTTGGGTGACACATAACCTGTGTCCACGCAATGATGAAATCTATGATCCGACCCGTGACCGTCTGTTCTTTAAACGTCGTAACGGCATGCGCATTGATGCCATCCGTCAGCAGATTGCGACCTGGCAGGCACAAGGCGCCATTGATGATGTGGAAATGTCGGCCTTGCTCGCACCCTTGCTGTATTCCGCCAGTTTTGTCAGCAATACTTCAGGGGTATTCAAGAGTTTCCACCATGGTTGGGGCGGTAAAACCCAAACTGCTTTAGAACGGATTGAATCATTGCTCTGGCTGACCCCAAGCCGTTTCTGCGAGATTGGTGAACCAAAAAAACCGGCAGCAGAAATGTGGTGTGTCGATGCGCAGCATCTGGCCAACCAGATGAGTAATTTTGAAGTGGATGTTGCTTATCTGGATCCGCCTTATAACCAGCATGCTTATAGCAGTAACTATCATGTGCTGAATGCCTTGACGCTGTGGGATCAGGTAGATTTGCCGAGTCCGGATACCAAAGGCTTCAAGAGCGGGATTGACCGGGCCTGGCGTAAAGAGCGTCCAAGCCAGTACAATTCTTCCAAGCATGCCAAAGAAGCCTATGAAAAATTATTGGCAACGATTAATGCACGTTATATTCTGACCAGCTATTCGACCGATGGTAATATTGAAGCAGGTGATTTGCTGCAGGCCAACTTAAAACGTGGTCGCGTCACCTTGTTGACGCAAGATGTACCGCGGTATCGGGTCAGCAAGCAGCGCCAGTCAGAACGTGCACGTGTGCTTGAGTTTATTGTCATCACCGATACCCATGCCAAATCGGGCCCGCCACTGCGCCAATTATTGGGTCAGCTGTACCATTTTGCTGAACTGGGCGGTGTCGATACCACTGGCGTAAGTACGCAACTGGCATTGTGGTAAAACAAGGACAGAATTAGAGAAAAAGTTATGTTTACAGGCATTATTGAAAGTTTAGGTAAAGTAGAAAGCCTGCAAAGTGTAGGTGGCGATGTGCGTTTACGTATTCACNNTAAAGTGGAAAGCTTGCAAAGTGTGGGCGGTGATGTGCGTTTGCGTATTGGCACCGACCTCGACATGTCTGATGTTCATTTGGGCGATTCGATTGCCACCAACGGGATTTGCCTGACCGTAATTGAATGGGGCGAAAACTGGTATGCTGCTGACGTTTCACGTGAAAGTCTGAATCGAACCACTTTAGGTACATGGAAAGTGGGTCAGCTGGTTAATGTGGAAAAAGCCATGTTGCCAACGACCCGTTTTGGCGGACACATTGTTAGCGGTCATGTCGATGCGGTCGGTGAAATTACACTGGTGCGTGAAGATGCCCGTTCTATTTATTATGAAGTGACGGCACCGGCGGAAATTGCCAAATATCTGGCTGAAAAAGGCTCGGTGACCGTGGACGGCATTAGCCTGACCATTAATCATCTGCGCGGCAATATCATCAGCTTGAACCTGATTCCACATACTGCTGAACGAACCAATATTGGCACCTGGAAAACCGGGGTGAAAGTGAATCTGGAAGTGGATGTGTTGGCGCGTTATATCGAGCGTTTAATGCTGGGTGACAAGGCTGCCGACACCACAGAACAGTCTAAATTGAGCATGGCATTTTTAGCAGAAAATGGCTTCTTGAAGTAAAAGTCCCTAGAATAGAGAACAGTCTGATTGAAAAGTCAGGCTGTTTTTTTATTGATTAGCGACGGTGTTTAATCTGGGATGCACCTATCAAGATGACAAAAGGTACCGGTAAATGCTTGATTTTTTAATGCATATCGAACAGTGGTTACCGACTTTACTGGATCAGTATGGTCTATGGATCTATGCCATTTTATTTCTGATCATCTTTGCAGAAACCGGTTCGGTATTTATGTTCTTCTTGCCGGGAGACAGCCTGCTGATTGCAATTGGTGCCCTCTGTTCAACCACGGATGTGATTCATTTAAACACCATGGGGCTGTTGCTGTTTATTGCTGCGGTATTGGGTTATATCATCAATTACTATACCGGGAAGATTTTGGGCTTTAAATTTTTCCATGAACATTCCCGCTTTTTAAAACCCGCATATATCCTGAAAACCCACCATTATTTTACCAAGCATGGCGGTAAAACCATTCTGGTGGCGCGCTTTGTGCCTTTTGTACGTTCCTTTGCACCCTTTGCTGCAGGGGCAGGGCATATGAATCTTTTGAGTTTTATGCTGTATAACGTGGCCGGAGGTTTAATCTGGATTGCCATGTTATTGGGGATAGGTTATGGAGCTGGAAATATGCTGGGTCTTGCCGTGGATTTGTTCTAATTTTAGTACTTTGCAGTGAGGTTTGAGACTCATTTTAAAGAGTAAGGTCAATAAAAAGTCCACCGAAATGGACTGTTTTTATCATAACAACAAAATTAAAAAATGCCTCAAGCCAGCATGATCNNTCAATTTCTTCCTGACTGGCCTGAAGTAACTTGGCGCGAAATACCGTCACCGCTTGCTCAATCAGCGTTTCAGCTTCCAGTTCCAGACGTAAACGCACAGTTTCCAGTTCCGATAATATTTTCGTATCCGGAATCGACCGCATGCCTTTGGCAAAGTTCAAGGCACTACCTTCCGGATTTTTATGGTAGCGCGCGGTATAGGTTTGGGTTTCATGCTCTATATTTTGACGCATAAAAGCCAGCGTATGAAGTTGTTCGGCAAACTGTCTTTCTTCATCTAGCTGTAATGCCTGTGCATAAGCCGCCTGCTCGGCACGCTTATTTTCCAGCGACTGTTCTAAAGCACGCTGCTTGCGCATACGCGCTTCTTCAATCAGCTGAGCTTTTCGTTCGATATAGGCACGTTCAATTTTTTCATAAGATTGCTGCTGGGCTTCTTTGTCTTTTTCCAGCCACTTATGAATATTGGTTTCAGGTTTGAGGACATTGCAGACGCGGTGTAAGTCATCAATAAATGCCTGACGAACAGCCTCGGGTACATTTAACCAGCGCTGTTTAAAATCTTGACCGACATTTAATGCCACCACATCTCTCCTTATTTCAATTGATCGGTTAAAGCTTGAACGTTCGTGGCTCAATACCTAAGCGTCGATATTGTTTAAATTTTTCACGACCCAGTTGTTTTGCCGATTCATTATTTTCGATGATTTCTATAATGTGACTAAATTTATCAATCTGTTCAAGGGCTTGATTGTTAAAATTAAACACGATCCAGTCCGACTGTTCCGGCAAACGGGATGAAATGCAAATGCTGGCCTGTTCCTGATCAATGCCATGCGGAATGAAACTGCCGGGATCAAAACTCCACAACTGTTCATCGAGCTGCTGCTGCAAGTCGGTATTTTCGCAATACAGCCAGATCTGTGCCGGCTGTTTCAGAATCTTGCGGCACAAACGGCAAGTGCTTTGCACTTGCCGTTCATTGCTTTTTTCAAACAGGTAAAAGCTGACTTTAGCCATTCGACTGTGCACGATTAGCCAGGAACTGAACCAGTAATGGCACCGGACGACCGGTTGCACCTTTGGCTGTACCTGAGTTCCATGCCGTACCGGCAACATCTAGATGTGCCCAGCGATATTCACGGGTAAAACGTTGCAAGAAACATGCAGCAGTCACAGAACCGGCTTTAGGTCCACCAATATTGCCAATATCGGCAAACGGAGAATCCAGCTGTTCCTGGTAGTCTTCAATTACCGGCATGCGCCACACCCGGTCAAAAGAGGTCTGGCCTGCAGCGGTAATTTCAGCCGCCAGTTCATCGTCTGGTGTAAATAGGCCTGACAACACTGAACCCAAAGCGACTACACAGGCACCGGTCAAGGTTGCAATATCAATCACCAGCGCCGGATTAAAACGCTTGATATACGTCAGGGTGTCGCATAGCACCAAACGGCCTTCTGCATCGGTATTTAAAATTTCCACCGTTTGTCCGCTCATGGTGGTCACGATATCACCCGGACGGGTGGCATGGCCTGAAGGCATGTTTTCAGCCGCAGCAATCGCACCGACCACATGAATCGGTAGTTTAGATTCGCACAGCGCACGCATGGTGCCTAGTACTGATGCTGCGCCGCACATGTCGAATTTCATTTCATCCATGCCCAGACCCGGCTTGAGTGAAATACCGCCTGTATCAAAGGTTACGCCTTTACCGACCAGTACCACAGGCGCTTGTTCGGTATGAGCTTTATATTCAAGGGTAATCACACGACCCGGACGATCAGAACCTTTGCTCACGGCAAGAAAGGCATTCATGCCCAAGTCTGCCATTTGCTGTTCATTGATTACGGTCACTTTCAGCAAGTCCGGATATTCTGCAGCCAAGGCTTGGGCCTGTTCTGCCAGATATTCAGGAAAACAGATATTGCCTGGACGGTTGCCTAAATCACGGGCCAGGTTCTGACCGGATTGTACCGCATGAATTAAAGATAACTGCTGCGGGTTTAAGCTGCTGTTTGCAGCAATCAGCTGAATTTCTTCAAGCACAAATTCATTTTTCTTGGATTTGTATTCATCAAAGGCGTAACTTGCCTGAGTCAGCGCCAGCGCAAATAAATAATGCTGCTCTGGAGCGAGGGCAGAAATATCAATGCTGATCTGTTTGAATTTTTTTTGTGACGCTTTGATAATGGTTTGTGCAATTTTTGCTAATTTAGCCGGCTGAATTTCAGCTGCTTTATCCAGGCCAATCAGCGTGGTATTCAGACATGCCGCTACTTTCCCGATCAGGGGTAAAGATTCGCCTAGGCTCGCCTTGAATTGTGCTGCTTCGACTAAACTATTTAAATCATTGATTTGATAAGTTGTAGAGACCTGTTGCAACTGCTCAGAATCAACTAATATCAACAAATATGGGCTAGATGCATTCTCTTGGAATGACGTATTAATTATCAGTTTCATGTTCTGTATTCATGCCTTTGAAAGATTGCAAACCATTAAACCATTGAAACATTTCTATGAATAGAGTTTCAATGCGCAACAACAGTATAGGTTTTATATTTTCACCATTCGGGTAAACTAGCGCTAGTTTTTATTTGCCCTTTTTTTGGAAGAATTAATTTGATTATTCGGCGTTATCTGGTCAAGCAAGTGCTGTCTACCTCCCTGGTGGTGATTGCCTTATTGACCTTAATCATGATGGGTGGTCGACTGATCAAGTACTTTGGTGTGGCGGCACAAGGCCGTTTAGATGCCAGTATTTTGTTTAGTATTATTGGTTATCGACTGCCAGAATTTTTAACCTTAATTCTTCCACTGGGCTTTTTTATTGGCTTGATGCTGGTGTTTGGCCGTCTCTATGTCGATCATGAAATGGCGGTCTTGAATGGCAGTGGTATCAGCCGTAACCAGCTGGGGCGTTTACTGATTCCGTTAACAGTGGCTTTTCTTGCTGTACAAACGGTGTTAATGATCTGGATGTCTCCTTGGGGTATTCGCCAGTTTGAAGAGCTGACCACCAAGCAGGCGGTGAGAACCGGTTTCGATCTGGTCCGTCCCAAAGAGTTTATTTCCTCGGGTCCTTATACCATTTATGCCGGAGACCTGTCCGAAGACCGTCGTAATCTGAAAGATGTTTTTTTCTATCAGCGTGCCGAAAAACCCGGTCAACCCGACATCATGATTTTAGCCAAAGAAGCGACCCGGGTAGAAGCTGCTGACGAAACCGCCAGTATTGTCGATTTGGTTCAGGGGCGTCGTTATGAAATTTTCCCGAGAACGCCAAAATACACCCAGGCTGAATTTCAGTCCTATCGTTTGCGCCTGGAAAGTGATCAGGAAGCCAAATTTGAAAGCTCAGAAGTAGAAGCGCTACCGATTTCAAAACTCTGGAACAACCGGAATGATCCTGTGGTCGCAAGCGAACTGGGCTGGCGTATTTTCGTGCCATTTTCTATTGTGGCTGCTTTAATGCTGGCCATTGCGCTTTGTGAGGTCAGTCCGCGTCAAGGCCGTTATTTAAAACTGTTCCCGGCTTTACTGATTTTTTCCAGTTTGATTGTGGCCCTGATGGCAGTGAAAACCCGGGTCAGTAAAGATGAAATGGGGATCTGGGCCTATCCTGTGGTATTGATGGTCTATGCTATTGCCGCAGCACTATTTTCCCGGAAACAGAAACTGGCACCGAAAATCAAGAAACGAATTCAGCAGGCGAGGTCTTAAAATGTTAGCACGTCGAATTATTGCGAAACATGTGACCAAAACGACTGCCTTAGCAATGTTGGGTGCCACAGCAGTACTTTCAGTTTTACAAGTATTGTTTACGTATTTGGGTGAATTGGGTTCACTGAATGAAAACTATGGTGCCTGGCAGGCGTTTATCTATGTATTGTGGGGTGCACCGCGTTATCTGTATGAAATCCTGCCTATTTCTGCCCTGATTGGTGCTGTGCTGGGTTTAGGCACGTTAGCTTCCAATAGTGAATTGGTGGTGATGCGCTCGGTCGGGGTAAGCTTATGGCGCATTGTCGGCTGGGTGATTCGTTCGGCCCTGATTTTGGTGGTTTTATCCTTCGTGTTAAGTGAATGGGTCATTCCCTATACCAATGAGCAGGCCAAAAGCGTCAAAGATCACCGCAGTGTCAGCTCACTGGGTGAGGTGAGAGGCTATTGGACCCGTGAAGGCCAGCGTTTTATTTATATTGATTATGCCAATGCCCAAGGTCAGCTAAATTACATTCAGTTGGTTGATTTTAATGATGATTACCAATTAAAAGGTGTGCTGGTTGCAGAAAAAGGCCAGTTTGTAAAAGATGGGAGTTGGGATCTGCAAACCACTGCACAGATGGATATTCTGCCGCAAGGTAATGCTTCGCTGGTGAGAGCAGAACAGCTTCCTCTGGCTTTGGCTTTACAACCGAAATATGTACATATGGTCACGCTTGATCCGGAAGAATTATCGCCCAGCCAGTTGGTCAGTTTCATGAGTTATATGCATGAATATAGCCAGATTCCGAAAACCTACAAGCTGGCATTCTGGCAAAAAGTCGGTTCGCCCTTTGCCCTGATTGCCTTGGTGCTGATTGCCTGTTCCTTTATTTTTGGCCCTTTGCGGCAACAGTCGATGGGTTTCCGTCTGGTCATTGCCTTATTTATTGGCCTGGGATTCTTCTACCTACAGGACTTCTTGGGCTATGCAAGTCTGGTCTATTCACCATCTCCAGCCTGGTTCGTATTTGTACCGATTGTACTGATGATGCTGGTCGGTGGTTATTTGCTACGACGCGCACGTTAATAGTTGAATAGGGTCGGTTAACATTTCATAAATAGCTTGCGCTGTAGGCTAAAATTGAGCAGATGAGGCATGAAATGAAGATAATAGCGAGACTGTTTTCAAGTTTCATAACAACATCTGAGATGGTTTTAGCCACAGCCTGAGCAAGAACAAGGCATTGCTTTGTTTGCAGCGCAAGGCGCAGCTAGGGATAATCATATGTTTTGCTGCCATATTGTTATGAAGCAGTTATTTAGAATGACTAAATTTCCTGCTCCACGCCTCATATCAGCTAAAAATATACATCGTCGCAAACATAGAAGAAGGGTCAACGGACCTTACAGTGATAAAAACAATGTGCATGATCAGCTTTAGTCATGATCTGCACATAGAGTCTTGACCGAAAATTCGGTAAGATATACCGATGAAATTGTAAACAAAAGAGTGTTCATTATGACGGATGCAACTGCTGGCAAAATCCCTCACGTATTGGTAATCATGGATGGTGTGGGTCATCGCGAAGCGGTCGAAGACAATGCTTACCTGGCGGCAAAACGACCAAATTTAACTGCTATGCAACAAAAGCATCCACATGGTTTGATTTCGGGTTCAGGTGAAGATGTCGGTCTGCCTGATGGTCAAATGGGCAACTCTGAAGTGGGTCATATGAACCTGGGTGCAGGCCGTGTGCTGTATCAGGATTTTACCCGCATTACCAAAGACATCCGTAGTGGTGCTTTTTTTGAGCAGGAAGTGCTGGTCGATGCGGTTGAAAAAGCCAAAGCAGCGAATGGCGCGGTGCATATTTTAGGCCTGTTGTCACAAGGTGGTGTGCATTCGCATGAAGACCATATTGTGGCTATGGCTGAACTGGCATTAAAACGCGGTGCNNGGCCGTTATTTCGCTATGGACCGTGACAATCGCTGGGATCGTGTTGAGCAGGCTTATCGTCTGCTGACTGAAGGTGAAGCCGTACGTACAGCAGCAACAGCGGTAGAGGGCTTAGAACAAGCCTATGCAGCTGATGAGTCTGATGAGTTTGTCAAAGCCACCCGGATTGGCGAAATCGCTAAAATCCAGGATGGCGACAGCGTGGTGTTCATGAATTTCCGTGCCGACCGTGCGCGTGAAATCACCAAAGCTTTTGTAGAAAAAGACTTTGCCGGTTTTGAGCGTAAAGTGGTTCCAAACCTGTCTAAATTTGTGATGCTGACCCGTTACCAGGCGACCATTGATGCACCTGTGGCCTACATGCCGGAGGCGTTGAAAAACTCGATTGGCGAATACTTGTCTGATTTGGGTAAAACCCAGCTGCGTATTGCGGAAACCGAAAAGTATGCCCACGTGACCTTTTTCTTTAGCGGTGGACGTGAAGATGAATATCCGGGTGAAAAACGCATTCTGATCCCATCTCCAAATGTTGCCACTTATGACCTGAAACCGGAAATGAGCGCTTATGAAGTGACTGATGAACTGGTTGCCGCAATTAATTCAGGTGAATATGACTTATTGGTAGTGAACTATGCCAATGGTGATATGGTGGGGCATACCGGTGTATTTGATGCCGCAGTGAAAGCAGTGGAGGCAGTGGATACATGCCTGGGTCGTGTTTATGAAGCGGTGATGGCACAAAAAGGCCATATGCTGATTACTGCCGATCATGGTAATGTAGAGCAAATGCAGGACTATCANNACCATTGCTGAAGGCGGTGTGCTTGCAGATGTCGCTCCAACATTGTTGAACCTCATGCAAGTTCCTGTACCTGCAGAAATGAAAGGTCGCAATCTGATTACTTTAAAATCATAAAAATTTTCGTATAAACAGGTGGTTGGATGGCTTTACAGCGCTGGAAAAAGGTTGTCATTTTAACCATGTTATTCATGTGTGTGAGCCATTCTGCTCTTGCTGCGGTGAAAGCCAACAGCCAGCCTGTTTTAGATTTTGATGATGAAACTGCACAGAATTATGCTGAAGTTCCGGTGGAATCGATTCAGCAATTCGTACAGATTTATAGCATTGTCAAAGAAAATTATGTCGATGCTAAAAATGACGAAGCCTTATTTCAGCAGGCGATTAAAGGTCTGGTCAGCGGACTGGACCGTTATTCCCGTTACTTAACTCCAGAAGAGTATAAGCAGCTGTTGCAATATACCGAAGGCGATATTGCCTCGGTCGACTTTGAACTGGTGTATGACCAGCAGTTGCACCAATGGGTCATTCAAGGCTTAAAAGATAATGCTGACTCAGCAAAGCAAGGGCTGCGAAATGCTGTCAGCGTTTTTAAGATTGATGATCAGGAACTGAAAAAACTCAATCCTGATCAAGTTAACAGTTTGCTGAATGGTTCGATTGGTTCTACCTTAAGCTTGCAACTGGCACCCAATAGTAAACCCCTGATTTTAGTCCGTAATAAAAAAATCGAAACCGATATTCAGGCAACCCTGCTGCATAATCAGGTGCTGGTGATTAAAGTCAAAGTTTTCCAGCAAGATACTGCCAATGAAATTAAACGCCTGATTGAAGAGCATTCTTCTTCACGCTTGAAAGCAGTATTGCTGGATTTAAGAAATAACCCGGGTGGACTGTTGTCTGCTGCGGTGGAGTCGGCCGACTTATTTTTGAATCAAGGATTGATTGTATCAACCAAAAGCCGTTCTGAAGGGGATCAGCAGTTTCAGGCTCTACCAAGTTTTGAATTTCAGAATTTAAAATTGGGTATTTTAATCAATAACCGTTCTGCTTCTGCCGCTGAAGTCTTTACGGCGGCCATGAAAGATCATGGTCGTGCATGGGTAGTGGGTGAAAAAAGCTATGGCAAAGGTGTGGTACAAAAACTGTTCCCGCTTTCCAATGGTGCTGCTTTACAGATGACGGTATCGCATTACTACACACCGAAAGAACAGATGATTGAAGGGGTGGGTATTCAACCGAATCAACAATATCTGCTGCAACATGACATGAAAGAAGACAACTATCTGGAACATGTTGCAGAGATTATTTTAAGTCATAAATAAAACGGTTTCATCCTTGAAAAATGGTCTAGTCCTCCTCGGTATCCAAACCAAATTTCTTCAGACGATAACGTAAAGAACGGAAAGACATGCCCAGTTTTTTGGCAGCCAGGGTTCTGTTCCAATGGGTCAGATTCAGGGCATTAAGTAAAATATCTTTTTCAATATTTTCCAGATATAGCTCTAAACCCTCATCAGGTAATTTTTTGGAAGAAACCAGGATGTCGCTGCGCAAGCTATGGTGATCTTCCGCAACCTCTGGTGCTGACGCGGTTGGATAACGTAAAGGTGCACTTTGTAAGTGTTGCAAGTCGATTCTTTCATCATCGCTCAAGGTAATAGCACGCTCAATAATATTACGCAATTCACGGACATTTCCGGGATAATACTGACTTAATAAAAAGCTTTTCGCACGGTCCGTCAGCTGCTTTTGCGGAATATCCCATTCCTGGCTAATTTTCTGAATAAAATGATGTGCCAATAAAATAATATCGTCACCACGTTCACGCAGTGGCGGCAGGACCAGATCCATCACATGGATACGGAAGAACAGGTCCTGTCTAAAGCGGCCTTGCTGAACCAGGGCTTCCAGATCTTGATGGCTGGCACTAATCACCCGGAAATCGACATCAATTTCACAGTCCGAACCGACTGGACGAATCCGTTTTTCCTGTACCGCACGCAGCAATTTAACCTGCATACTTAAAGGCAGTTCAGCAATTTCATCCAGGAACAGACTGCCACCGTGGGCAGATTGAATCAGCCCCTGTTTGTCCTGAGTGGCACCGGTAAAGCTGCCTTTCTTATGTCCGAACAGTTCACTTTCCATTAATTCAGTCGGGATGGCTCCGCAGTTAATGGCAATAAAAGGGCCTTCATTCCGGTTGCTGAGGCGATGTACCAGATTGGCAATCACTTCTTTTCCTGTCCCGGATTCACCAGTAATAAACACTGGTGCCTGCGAGCGGGCAATTTTATTTAAGGTTACTCTTAACTGTTGAATCGGCAGTGATTGGCCGATTAATAACTTTTGTTCCAGACTATCTTCTTTGGTCTGCAAATGCTCAAAGGGTTTATTAAAGGCTTTTTGCAGCAGTTGTTCCAGATGCTTTTGATTCACGGGTTTGCTGACAAAATCAAATGCACCGGCTTTGAGTGCCGCAATGGCAATTTCCATATTGCCATATGCTGTCAGTACCGCTACAGGTATGGATGGAAAATGCTGGCTAATCCATTCCACCAGTTGCAGTCCATTACCGTCCGGTAAATTTAAATCGGTTAAACAAGCATCATACCGGTATTCAGACAAGAATTTTTTGGCTTGTTCAAGACGATGTGCGATATGGGTTTTGATCCCGATACGCGCTAAAGACATTTGCATGAGGGTACACAAATCTTCTTCATCATCTACTAACAATACAAGTGGTTGTTGTTCCAAAGTACACCCCGGCAATTTTAATTTATAATACAACTCGCAGGCATTCTATTTGAAAGCATGCCCCTTGTTCTTGTTCTACATAGTTCAGTTTTGCCTGATTGGCCTCGCAAAAACTATGTGATAAGTATAATCCTAAACCAGTTCCTGTGATTTCGGTACTAAAAAAAGGTTGAAATAAAGAGGTTAAATCTTTGGAGGCAACCCCAGCGCCAAAATCACGGACTTCAATGCGGACATTAGGTTCATGTAAGTAAGCATTCAATTCAATATGTGAATGCTCAGGTGAATTATGTCGAATAGCATTGCGAATCAGGTTAATCAAAACTTGACGCAATTGGGCTTCATCAAAACGAATAAAAATTTTACTTTGAACGCTATATTTAATCTGGGTAGCAATATCAGCCAAGTCTTCCTGAATAAGTAGCGGAATAAACTGTTTCAGCTCAATCGTTGATGGATGGGTTTCTTTATTGCGCACCATACTTAGCGTGTCTTGGATAATACGATCAATACGCTGGGTCTGCTTCGAAATCATCCGGCTCAATGCTGCTTGTTGATGCTGATCGCTATCCAGCAAAAGTTCATTGGCTTGAACAATGGCAGCTAAGGGATTGCGAATTTCATGAGCAATGCTGGCAGACAATTGACCTAAAGCCGCAAGTTTTAATTGCTGGACGCGTTGATTGAGCTTGGTGGCATCCTGCAGCACCAATAAGGTCAGGGTTTGATGAGGCACCATGAGTTTTTGCACTTCTATATGCATATGATAATGGCTAAGCTGCGACTCAAACTGAAATTTTTCTCCGTCCTGCAATTGATCAAATTTAATTAGTTCAAATAAATCGGGCTGCGCTTTGAATAAGGGATATTTATCATAGGCATACAGTGGCGGAATGCCTAAAAGCAGGCAGGCAGCAGGATTGCTCAACACAATATGGCAGTTTTCATCTAACACCAAATAACCGAGTTCTATCTGTTCCAGAATATAGCGATTCAGGTTTTGTAGTCGGTTTAATTCCAAGGATTGAGAAAAGTTTAAATTTTCCAGTAACTGGAAACGGCGTACCGCAATTTGGCCAGTGCCATACACCACTAAAAAAAGAAAGGCCAAGATCGCACTATTGCCAATATTATTCAGTGAGGAAAAATCAAAAATACTGCCTAAAAAAAGCTGATAAATCACGCTAATTACGGCAATTAAGGTAATAATCAATGCCTTTTTGGCAGTCAGTAATAATGAGGCTGCAAAAATGGTAATCACAAACAGCAAGCTCAATTGCAGATTAGGGCCATCTACTGCCAAGGTGAGCAAGCTTAAAGCGATGACATCGATAACAAATAATAATGGGAGTTGCCGGGAAATTTTAAAGCGTATACTTTTTAGCGTGATTAACTGAACACAGCTTGCTAACACATAGCCAATCAGGACATAAAAATAAAGCTGCGGATAGTGATAATCGGTATTGAAGCGCTGATTGGTTAATAAGAAAATCACTAAAAGACTAGTCGCAATAATAAATCTGTAAGTGCTATACCAAAGGCCTAAACGATATTGGTTAAACTGAAAAATATTGGTATTTTGCGTCATGCATGTCTTCTAGCAAGCCAAAGGGTATTAAGGTTTAATCAGTCCATAGCGAATGGCCAGATGAGTCAATTTGACATCACTATCCAAATTCAGCTTTTCGAAGATGCGATAACGATAAGTGTTGACCGTTTTAACACTGACAAAAAGTTTATCGGCAATTTCCTGGGCACTAATACAATTCACCACCATCATCGCAACCTGCATTTCACGTTCCGATAAGGCATCGAAAGGAGATTGCTGGGTGTCTGAAAGATATGAGCTGGCCAGTTGTTCAGCAATATCAGCACTGAAATATTTTCCACCTTGCATCACCTTGTTGATGGCACGGACCATTTCGGTCACAGGCGCACCTTTGGTGATATAGCCTTTGGCCCCGGCTTTCAGTAATAAAGAAGGATAAGGTTCTTCAGCCAGGCCACTGACGGCTAGCACTTTGGTTTCAGGGGCAGTCTGTAGCAGACGTCGGGTGGTTTCTACTCCGCCAATTCCCGGCATGTTGACATCAAGCAAGACCACATTAGGGTGATGATGACGGACTAAGTTAATTGCTTCTTCACCAGATTCAGCCTGACCAATCACTTGAACATCCGCATGATCTTCGAGCATACGGCAAATTCCGGTACGTACCAATTCATGGTCATCTACCACTAAAACTGTGATCACCTAGTTCTCCCTCATATCAAAAAATGCATTTTTTTGTTACATAAAGCAAAATAAGCTTGCAATGAAATGACAAAATTAGCAATCCTATTCTATATCTTTCCATTAAATGTTATACACAATGTTGTGAGTAACAAAAAGTGTTCATATTTGTGTTTAAATGTAAGCATTTTTGAGGGAATATACAAATGTATATTGTCTCCTTGAGTTGAGTAAATCACCGTGAAACAATCGAAAAAATCTTTAATCCATGTGNNTTATTAAACGGTGATGCTTCAGCTGAAGAAGTTTCTCCGCAAGGTTCAACAAAAATAACCACTTCTGTACGTAGCTCAAATGCTGTGGTTGCTCATTCTGCACCTCAAAATGTACAGATTTTAAATAATTCAAACTATAGCAATCAACCTGCTGTAAATGCCCGTGCTGCTTTGGTCATGGACGCTCAAACAGGTGAGGTTCTCTATAGTAAAAATAGTAATACGGCCTTTCCAATTGCATCCCTGACTAAACTGATGACTGCGGTTGTTATAGCTGATGCCCGTTTAAACATGTCAGAGAAAATTACCTTACAACAGGCAGACTTTTCTTGTGCAGGTTGTAAGAGTTCAAGCTCAACCTTACGTCCTGGTGACAGCATGAATCGTGCCGAGGCATTATTATTTGCATTGATGAAGTCTGAGAATCCTGCTGCCTCTGCATTGGCGCGCACTTTTCCGGGTGGCCGTGCAGCCTTTATTTCTGCCATGAATGCGAAAGCTAAATCTCTAGGTATGCATTCCACGCATTATCTGGAGTCAACGGGTTTGCATCCTGGAAATGTGGCTTCTGCACGTGATTTGGGTATTTTAGTCAATAAAGCGTCTCAATATGGTTTGATTNNACCAATGCCTTAGTGCGTAATGGTGGCTGGAATATCAATATTTCAAAAACCGGTTATATCAATGAAGCAGGACGCTGCGTAGCCATGCATACGACCTTAAATAATCGTCCAGCAGTGGTGGTGTTACTGGGCGCTGATACATCTGCCGCACGTACCAATGATGCAACCCGTTTAATGACCTGGGTCAGCCAGTTACCAAAACGTATTTAATGTTTAACTTTGCGAAGTATTCAAATTTACTCAACGTTTGAATACTTCCAAATAAAAAGCCCTGCAATTGCAGGGCTTTTTATTTCGTTTAAAGATGAAAGAAATTACATATTAGACAAAATAGAGTCTTTTACTTGATCCATAGTGGCGTCGATAGACAACATGACCGCATCTTGGCATTGCTTGATGGCTGTGTCAGGGTCTTTCAGACCGTTACCTGTTACCGTACACACGATCACAGAACCTTCAGCAATTTTACCTGCTTTAATATCACGGATTGCACCGCCGATAGAAGCAGCAGACGCTGGCTCAACAAATACACCTTCATACATAGAAA
>DKLL01000004.1 GCA_002455755.1 Acinetobacter sp. UBA6641 | reverse complement strand
CTGTTCAACCGGGCGATACTCTAGAAAGTCTGTCTAAAGTTAAAGTCAGCACCACAGTAAATGGTCAGGCGGGTTCTATTGAAGAATTAGTGAGCAGTGGCCAAATCCGTATTGTGGATGCAGTTCAAACTGCTGCGGCTAATCCGGGCGGTTCTGAAACTGAAATGCAAACCAGTGCGGTAGCAGAAAGCACGGCACCTCAAGCAGTCCCGCAAAGCCCTGACCTAAATACAGCAGCACGAAATGCCGAGTCAACTCAAGCTGTACCTGAAACCGAAGTACAGACCAACTCCGCTTCAGCTGCAACTGCTGTACAAGGCACAGAGATGAATACAGCAGCACAAACTGCTGATCCGGCTACAGCACAGGCAAATACAGCTGCTGTTGAGCAAACAGCTCAGGTTAGCTCTGAATCTGAACATGCAGATCCAATGCAACCAAATCCTGAATTGGCAGCTCAACAGGCAGAACAAATTGCTGATCAAGAGAGCGCAGCTGCGCCAGTCAATCAATCCGCTGCTTTAGCACCGGCAGACGCTACTGCACCCCAGGAAGCCTTTGCAGCAACCCCTGAAGCGACACAGCCAGATGATGCAGTGCAAGCAGCACCAGAAGCTGATCTGACAGATGCGCCCGTGAATGCCGCTCCTGAAGCACCCATGGCAGAAACGACAGAGAACTAATCACGCTCTTTTTCAGGCTTTCATCCTCCAAATAAAAAACCAAGGATTTTCCACCTTGGTTTTTTATTGCCCGCAAGCAACTCATCATTGAATTCGGTTAAATTTCAATCTGACTACCCAATTCAACCACACGATTGGGAGGAATCTGATAAAAATCGCTGACTGGACTGGTGTTACGCTGCATCGAAATAAACAGTTTTTCACGCCATGGTGATAAGCCCTCGCCTACCGTATGAATCAGCCGATCTCGGGAAATAAAGAAACTCATTTGCATCATGTCAAATTCAAAACCTAGCTCTTGATAGGCCTGTTCCAAGGCTTCAGGAATGTTAGGCTGGTCTTTAAAACCGTAATACAGTGAAATACGGTAGAAACGGTTATCCAGTTTTTCAATCTTACAACGCTCTTCCTGAGCCACATAAGGAATATCGCGGGTATTCACAGTCACCATAATATTGAGCTCGTGCAGAACCTTATTGTGCTTAATATTATGCAGCATGGCATGTGGCACGATGTTCGGCGTACCGGTCAGGAATACGGCTGTTCCTGGAACAAACTGGGTTTCAGCACTCATGCCAATGCTTTTGATAAACAGATCTATTGGCAAGGCATCCTTTTCCAAACGTGCCAGCAAAATTTCACGGCCTGCTTTCCAGGTCATCAAAATGGTATACACCGCAGCGCCAATCATAATTGGCACCCATCCTCCAGAAAGAATTTTTAATGAGGTCGATGCAACAAAGACCAAATCTATCAACAAGAAGGGTATGGCAAATAACAAGACTTTCCATACTGACCAGCGCCAAAAACCATAAGCCAGAAATGAAATCAAAATGGTTCCGCAGAGCATGGTCATGGTCACGGCCACCCCATAAGCACTGGCTAAATTGGCACTGTTCTCAAACAGTAAAATCAGGATGACAACGGAAATATACAGCACCCAGTTGATGAACGGTAAATAGATTTGACCCTGTTCAACATCTGAAGTGTGATGCACGGTTAAACGTGGCAAATAACGCAGCTGGATCGCCTGATTGGTCATGGAAAAAACGCCCGTGATCACGGCTTGCGAGGCAATGACGGCGGGTGCCGTTGGCAGACCGATCATCGGGTACAAGCCCCAGCCTGGCACCAGCATATAGAATGGATTGGCAATCGCATCCGGGTTACGCAGCAATAACGCCCCTTGTCCTGCATAGTTTAAAAGCAGACAGGGTAAAACAATGATGAACCAGGCCAGACGAATCGGCAAGCGACCAAAATGCCCCATATCGGCATATAGCGCTTCCCCACCGGTCATGGTCAGGATTACCGCGCCCATGGTCAGGAAAGCCACGTAAGGCTGATGCACGACAAAATTAAAGGCCCAGTGTGGACTGATCATGGTCAAGACAAAGGGAGTCTGGATAATGCTCCATATGCCCACCGCACCGATCGATAAAAACCATACCAGGGTGAGAGGACCAAAAAATTTCCCCATGGTGGCTGTACCATGCCGTTGGATCAGGAACAATCCGGATAAAATACCAATGGCCAGAGGCATCAGCCACTGGTTAAACATCGGCGTTGCAATGCTTAATCCTTCAATGGCGGATAGCACGGAAATGGCCGGGGTAATAATGCCATCGCCAAAAAATAACGAGGCACCAATAAAACCCAGGGCAATCAGGTAAATTTTCTTGTTATCGGCAATACGTGTGGTTCGCAGGTTCAATGCCAATAAGGACATAATCCCGCCTTCACCATTGTTGTCTGCACGCATAATGATGGTGACGTATTTGAAACTGATCGTCAGCATGATGCACCAAAAAATCAGTGACAAAATACCAAGAACAGTTGCTTCAGTAATAGCCAGATGCGCGGTCAGGAAACATTGTCGAAGGGCGTACAATGGACTGGTGCCAATGTCTCCAAATACCACCCCCAGCGCTGCAAGGGTAATCACAGGCAAGGCGGCTTTTTGTGCAGTACTTTGCATATTTCGTCTTCGTTTTAGACACTATTTTTGCGCAATCATATCACTGAGCAAAAACTTTTGCTCTAAATCAATTGTTTCAACTTGGCAGAGAGGTTTTTTTTCGCTATTATCGCGGCGCAATGGTGAGGTGTCCGAGTGGCTNNCGAGGGTTCGAATCCCTCTCTCACCGCCATATTCTGTTCTCATGATGATTCATGAGGTCTTAAAAAGCTTAAATCTAAAGGGTTTAGGCTTTTCTTGTGTCTAATACAATCCACTTTATCTGTTGCAATCCCGATATAACCGGGGGTATAACTGGGGGTATAATAAATTACCCCCATTTTTATACCCCCAGATTTCTACGGAAACCGTTGCAATGCTTACAGATGCTTTTGTTAGAAAAATCAAACCATCAGAAAAGAAAACTAAATATTCTGATGAAAAAGGCATGTACTTGGAAGTCACACCTTCTGGCGGTATGCATTGGCGGATGAAGTTTCGCTTCAATGGTAAAGAAAATATTTACAGTATTGGTTCATATCCTGAAACCACACTTGCTCAAGCTCGCCGCGCCAGAGATGAAGCGCGCTTAAGGCTTAAAGATGGAATCAATCCCAATGAGGCCAAAAAGCAAAAAAAATTGCATGCCGATGAAAATACACTTTTTAAAGCGCTTGCAATGGAATGGATGGAAGACCGTAAACCCGTTATTAAAGAAACTACATACCTACGCGATCTATCTGTATTTGAAAAAGACCTGTTCCCAGCTTTAGGTAATATTCCTATTGATCAAATTAAAGGCAAAGATGTGCTCGCCTGCGCCAAAAAAATTGAGGCTCGCGGCGCATTAGAAATGGCTAAGCGATCTATCCCCCTAACTGGCCGTATTTTCCGTTTTGCCATCCGTAAAGGGCTTATTGAGAATGACCCGACTCCGCACTTAGGAGAGGCCTTAAAACCGCGAAAAACAAAGCATATGGCACGCTTAGATATTTCTGATTTTCCGCCCTTCCTTGAGCGTATGGACCGTTATCACGGCAATCCAATGATTAAATCAGCTATACAGCTGATGACTTTAACTTTTGTGCGTACTGCTGAATTGAGAATGATGGAATGGAATGAGATTGATTTTGATAATCATTTATGGAGAATTCCAGCAGAAAAAATGAAAATGGTGCAACCCCATATTGTTCCATTATCTAGGCAGGCTCTTGAACTCATTGAAGGATTACGGCCACTTACAGGTAATAAGCAATACGTCTTTTATAACCACAGCACTGCAAAACCGATGAGCAGCAATGCCTTGTTATGCGTAATCCGCACCATGGGCTATAACGGGAAGATGACTGGGCATGGATTTCGTGGGCTTGCTTCAACAACATTGCATGAGCAGGAATATATGCATGATGCAATTGAAATTCAATTAGCGCATAGAGTTGGGAATGTCGTTTCTCAGGCCTATAACCATGCACAGCATTTGGAATACAGAACAAAGATGATGCAAGACTGGTCTGATTTTATTGATGGTTTAAGGAAGTAAGCAAATATAAAGAATTGTTTAGAACTGGAAGTAGAGTTTCAATTTGAATTATTTTTTAAATACTTACTAGGCTAGGTTAGTAATTTCAAATTACTTAAGCCTTGCAAAATTATTCATGTACTTTCTTCATAATATTATAAGAGATATTTGCGGCACGGAGAAAAGTCATTCCAGCATAGACAATACTTCCCAGCCATATACAAAAATAATATTCAAAGTTACTTTTTAAAAAGAAAAAGCCCGTAAACGAAATAATAGAAAAAAGTATAGAGCCCTTGATAGAACTAATTAGATAGCTATGTAATTCATTAATATAACCAGAATCTTTCAATTTTTCTAAAATATCAGTATTACTTAGTGTCATAAATAAACCCATAATGACACCAATAAACCCAGCCCAAATTGCTCCTAAACTAATACCAACAGATAAAAACTCAGCTTTCTTATCTGTAAAACATGATGTTAAAGATAAATCATATTTTAAATATACGGCCATACAAATAGTAAAGGCAGCTAATGCCAATACTATAGGGCCATATCTTTCACGATTTAAACCAGAGAATATGCTCATTATCGAGAACCTAAGAGTATTTTCTTCCATCCATTATACGCTTTTTCAAGATGTTCGTATCGTACGGCCTCAGACCATCTTTTATTAGAACTTAAAGATACATTTTGAAAGACTTTTTTCTCTCTATCTTTAATTAAATCAACAGTTTCAGGAGTATCACTACCATCATCAAAACCTGTTGCTCTGACAGTCGAGGCAATACCATCTCTTGCAATCATTTTTAGAAATTTTTTAATACCAGCTTTAACTAAACCATCTTCAGCCTTTGCTGAAATTTTTAAATAGACACTTTTGGGGTTTAATTTTCCAACAGTGTCTATAGCCTGAGCCAATGTTTTTCCTTCTTGCCTCATTGCTGAGGTCATTTGATTGGGATTAATTTTAATTTCCAACTCTGTTAATGTATCTTTACTATCCAACCGTGCTTCAGCATCTGGTTTTAATTTCACTAAAAATTCATATTGTTTTGGGGTTTCATTCACATCTTGAATATAGATATTTAAATACTCATTAATTGCACTTACTCTTGGACCGTGATGAGCATATTGAATTAAAATATATTCGCTTTGAGGGATGTATAAAACTGCTGTTTCTTCTGCAAAGTCATGACCTTCTTCTAATTCAATATCTTTAATTTTATCATCTTTACCTCTCTGCCCAGGAGCAACATTTAATATTCTACTAAAATTAAGANNGAACTTGCTTGATCAGTCTTGAACGCTTTTCTAAGGAATCTTTTTCAACAACCTTGAAAACTTCCTCTAACGGTTGTTTATGTTCAAATTTATTTACTTTATATAATTCAATAGTAAGTGATGGATTATATTTAGCCATGTTCTACCCTAAAATTTTAAATTATTGGTTATTAAAAGAATATAACAGATTCTTTAAAAATTTATGCTTCTAATACTGGGTTAAATCAACTAATAATTATATAATTTCAACAATTTTCTGTTGGTTTAAATATTTAATTAATCCATCACTCATACCAACTTCCCAGTAATTTACAAAAGGTGCATCATCAATATCGGGCTGAATTACATCAGTAATAATTTCTTGAATGCTGATCCCTCTATCTAATTCACGTTTAATTGATCTTAATTTAGATTTCAGAGAAGACGTAGCTTGTTTAGCATATCGACTAGCCAACCCAAAATCGTCAAAATAATTTTCTACTCTAGCTTTATCTATATCACTCCAATTGCTCGGAGTATTTACGTAATATAGAAACTCACCCGGCTCATCTAGATTTGAATCAGCAAGGTACTCTGCTGTTATCCATTGCTGTTGAAAAAATATTGGCTTATCAAAATATGGATGCAATGTTTGCTCTTCAGCAGTAGATGCATAAGAAGTTTTCTTACTATCCAAATTACAATCAAGACAAACGGGAACTAGATTCGATGGAAAAACACTAAACTGTGGGAATTTAGCTTTAGGCAAAAAATGATCTAAATTTTTGGGAGTACCTAAACCTCCACAGAATGGGCAATCTTCTTTAGCAGCATTCAATATCGCATCATAAATTGCGCGCGTTTGAGGTTTTGTCTCGGGAACAAAATAGGTTTCATATAAATGCATATAGTGATTCTTTGTTTGTGTACTAATATCACTTAAATTGTGGAAACGTTTCATCTCCTGAAAAGTATATAAATTACATTGTTGTGCTTCATTTTCATAACATACACCATCTAACAAAGCTTCACCTCTATCAGTCTGAATCGTAGTTTTTAAATCTTCATTGCCACGCAATATTCCACTTACACATTTATCAAGAACATCACCAAAATCATAAGCAGGCTTAGCTAGTCTTTTCATTCTTGATGGCCTCTTTCTCTGTCTGCAATCATGACTTTAAGTAAAGCTCTACCTTCAAAACCAATTTGATGATTAAATTCTTCTAAAATCTCTTTATAGTTTTTGTCTTCATTTACAGATTCTTGTAGTAAATTATGGAACCCTGAATGAGTAACCTCCAATCCAAAAATTTCAGTAGTTAAATCACTTACACTTTCAGCAAATGTTTCAATTTTTGGTCGATTTTTTTCCATACTTTTACCATGTCTAAATAACTTCCATACACAATTACGAGGCACTTCTTGCAATACAACAGGAGAATGAGTGGCTATTATTGCAATAGCATTTCTAGATATTAAGAGGTCTGATAAAGCTCGTATAAATGCTGATAGTAAAGGTGGATGCAGATGGCTCTCTGGTTCATCTAGTAGCACCAAAGAACGCTCATCGACTTTCTCAACAAGTCTCGTTATTGTCATGAATACAACTGAATGCCCTGAACTCATACGGGTTAGAATACTTAAAACATGTTTTTCATATTCTTGTTTCATTTGCTGTTTTCTTTTTTTATATTCATTAGAATTATCTGAACGCTTTTCAATACCGTAACGTTGCGCTAGCTCTTGATAAAATTCCTTTAAACTTCCTAAATTCATTTCAGCAAAATTTGTATCTGATGATAGTTTTTGAATTACATTCATCCACCTTTCAGCTTTATCTTGGGATGCAAAGCAATTCATTAAGGACTTAATACATTCGGTTCTCAATTCTTTAAAGCCTAATAGCTGTTCATCATTATCAGGCTTTTTTAAACCCAAATAAAAATAACATGTTCCTTTTGCGGGATCAGACTGCTCAGTTGGAGGTATAAACGGGTCAAATGCACTAAAAGACACTGAAATTAATGAACTAAAATAATCTTTATCTTTCGAGCTATATCCATGCTCTTGGGGCTCTATTCTGCAATGTTGGTTACCTTCAGGATCACAAATAGCATCAATAATGCTATTCAACACCGTAGTTTTACCTACCCCATTCCGACCTATAATTGCATGAATATTTGTTGGAGGTTTCGTATCGACCCCCACATCAAAATATAATTCAACTTCACTCATCCCCTCACCTTCATCACGAGTAAAATAAAATTGGAAAGGTGTAGATTCATTGTTTCCATCTAAAACACTTTTAAATTTCCCTCTAATTGAAGCTATATAAACGTCTCTTAATAATGAGCTACCAAAAACTGTTTCATCTTCAATTATTGGAAGCAATTCTGGATGAGCAACTAAGTCGTTTAGTCCTTTTAAGTAATCTGTTCTTGTTCCCTCAGACAAAGTACTCAATTTTTTATAGTAATCTGTACTTTGACCTAAAGAAAAATAGTCTTTTGAAAGCTTGGTAAAATGCTTATCTATTTTTTCCGATGTTGCATTAGTACTTCCTTCTTGTTGTCCTTTATAAGCAATTTTTATATCACCTAATTCATAGCCCTTGCCATTTTCATCAAATACTTTTACTTGGAATAATGTGAAATATGAAAAATCATTCCAATTATCTATGCGTAAATATGCCGTATTTCGACCTTCATTAGGTAACCATGTACCACGACTTAAAACTTTGAATTCCATCTCAGTAATGCTCTTTTATATACTCATAAGCCTTATCAAAAAGCTCTTTATCTTTCCCTAAACCAAACTTATTCAACGTAATAATCAGTGCTTTTTGGACTTCTCGTGGACCACTTACTGAAGTCTGCCAGCCGTCAAAACGTGTGACTCTTACAATTTCATCAATCTGCTCAACAATCTGACGAATGATATCTGGAGTTTTTTCAGGACGAGTTTCAATAAATAGCTTTGTTAATGCTTCTTTATTATCTAATTCAGTAACAGGTACTTCCCCTGTTTCACGCTCAGCCTGAACAGTTTCTTTGGCTGTTTCAAGCAAGCCTTTCAACCAGTCAATTGCTTTAATTACACCTGCTTCATAGTCTTGACGCAATTTTTCTAAACGCTCACCAAGTTTCACAAAACGTGGATCATCATGACCACGTAAGCGGCCAAGCAAATTAATTTCAAGCTGTCTTGCTTTACGCTCTTGCTCTTTTTCAGTAAGTGTAAAGATTGCATGTTCATCCATGGTCAGCGAGCTAATATCATCACGAATACGGTTGACATCTGTATTTTCATAAATCATCTGTATCACTTGTGGTCCAAGTGCAGCCCAAATTAATGAGCCTGTACCAGTTGCAGGACGAATGCTTTCATAAATCTGCGCAAGCCATTTGAAATCTTGTCGATGTGGATTTAAAAAGTTATCTGGGTAAATTGCCGTCCAAAGTTTATTCACTACGCCAAAGGCACGAGCAAAGTTATCTCGTTTTTCATTGTTTGGTAGACATTCTTGGGCTGCCATAATGCCTTCAAAGCCCTCTACTGTCCGATCTACTCCCGGGAAGAAATCTAAACACTTTTGTAAGGCAGGCTGGAATAACTCTTTAAAGCTTTCAATCGCTTCAACCACCTTATCAATATCTTCAGGGTCATAAGCGAGCGCCGTGCGTAAATTTTCAAACACACCAAGATAATCGACAATTAAGCCCATCTCTTTTTTAAATCCATCTTTTTCATATAGACGGTTGGTTCGACACATGGCCTGAAGTAAGGTGTGATCGCGAAGTGGTTTATCCAAATACATGCAGTAGCAAATCGGTGCATCAAAGCCTGTCAGTAACTTCGCTGTAACAATAATGATCTGTAATGGATTCTCAGCGTCTTTATAGCCTTCTAAAATATCTTTCTGCGCTTGGCTATCCGCATCAATTTTTTGCCAACGCTCAAAGTCATCTTTTTCTACCGGTAATTTGAGCGCTTCTTTCCAACGGCGCCAGTCTTTATTGAGCTTCCCTTTCTTATCACCATCAGTCACTTCGATTAGTGCACGGTCCACATTCATAATGACTTCAATACTGTCCTTACCAAGTTTCTCTTTCAGTAAGTAGTACATTTGCACACAAGCATCACGGTCATAAACCACGACCATTGCTTTCAGCTTTTTCGGCTTCACATGCGCATTAAAGTGCTCAACAATATCTTCACTAATACGTGCCATACGCTTAGGTGCTTTAAGCATGAGAGCCAACTTACCCGCACGGCGTGAAAGCTGTGCTTTTTGCTCATCAGTAAGCTCATTCTCTTGTGCAAGCTTTTCAAACTCAGCATCAATCGTTTCACGATCTACACGTAGTTCAGCCAAGCGAGGCTCAAACTTTACAGGATTGGTTGCAGCGTCACGGATAGACTGTTTATAGCTATATTTATTCATATAGCGACCTTCATCTTCTTCTGCACCAAAGAGCTTAAAGGTATTCTTTTCTAATCCTGAAATCGGCGTACCTGTTAAACCAAAGAAGAATGCATTTGGTAAGGCCCAACGCATTTTCTCACCCAGTGAACCTTCTTGAGTACGGTGTGCTTCATCCACAAGCACAATGATATTACTTCGGTCATTTAAGCCTTTTGCATTGTCTTGATCAATCTCAACATCTTGGAATTTAAAGATGGTGGTAATGAGAATGCCTCGACTGTCCTGTTCAATATGCTGACCCAGTTTTTTACAGCTTTGTACAGGTACAAGATTCTTAATATCTGCACCACCAAAGGTATCATTGATCTGACCATCTAAGTCTTTACGGTCTACTACCACCAATACAGTCGGATTCTTAAGCATTGCATCGGCACGTAGCATTTGCGCTGCATACAGCATAAGTAAGGATTTACCTGAACCTTGGAAGTGCCAGATTAAACCTTTCTTTGGATAGCCCGCTTTCACACGGTCTACAATTTGCGATGCTGCTTCAAACTGTGGGTAACGTGGCAGAATCTTAATTTTTGTCGGTGCTAAGTTCTTACCAATTTTTACCGATGAATATAGTGTGAATGATTGCAGTAGCTTTAACAGTGTATTCGGATTGAGTAAGCCTGCTGCACTTTCAAGTACAGATACCATTCCCGGTAAAATTTCATCTCGCTGTTCGGTTTTATGCCATGGGCCCCAATCTTTTAAGCGTGCGTTGATTGCACCGTAGGCAAATGTTTTCCCTTCCGAAGCGAAACACAGTAAGTTAGGCACAAAAAAAGGAGCAACATTACTCCAATAATTTTTTGTTCCACCACAGAAATCAGCAGCGCCGTCTTCCCAGCTAATTGCTGGACGGGTTGCTGTCTTGGTTTCTCCTACCACAAGTGGTATGCCATTCACGTAAAGGACAATATCAAAATAGGCTTCTGTGGCTGCAATGAAATGTACTTGCCGAGAAACGACATAATGGTTATTGGCAAGATTGTTATAGTCAATCATATGAATGGTGACATGTTCACCATGCTCGCCAAAAGGTAATGACTTTTCTGCTTTCAACCATTCATAAAAGCTTTCATTAGCTTTAACCAAACCTGTATGCTTTGCATCTAAAAATACCGCACGAAGTTTATAGATCACTTCATCCGCATAGTCTGGATTGGCTTGGATTGCAGGGTTGAGTTTAATCAACGCCTGCTTTAACCAAGGATCAACTAGCACGTCCTGTGCATGTTTAGGAATTGCATCCCCAGATACATACTCCCAATTTACCCCACCTAAATTTTGTAATTTTTGGACGATTGCTTCTTCTGGTCCATTAGCTTCATTAAACATTATTATTCCTTACAAAAGACTTCTTCAATCACTCTATTTTTTAATGCATTTAAAATATCAATTTTATTTTGAAGACTTTCTATAGCTCTCTGATAAGCATCTAATTTACATGCTATTTTTACTTGTTCTTTCACCTCTGGGATAGCTATAGAAAAACTCCTAATATCCAAAGGGCTTATATGAGGAATGGCCGTAACTGTTTTAACAGTATCTACATAGTTTTTAAAAACAGAAGATCCTATCGCATGGAAAAGATATTTATAATTTAACGTATCATTACATCTTAAACGTGCTACACGCTGAACTAAGTACATATTCTCATAATTTTTATCACCAATAAGTGCATAATTTTTCCCTACCAATGATCCATCCATACTAATAATGACATCATTTTTATCTAGACGATATTTATTTAATTTTTTATCCTCATCCCAAAATTTAATATCCCCTTCAGGCCATCTTATTTTGCCTTGAGTTACATTAATTCCACGAAGTAATTTAAAATCACCGTCCAATTTAAAATCTTTACTTGAAAAGGGATTTCCTGTCAGTAAATCAATATGATTCCCTATTGGATTCTGATTTGTTTTATTTAAATAAATCGAATCACTATATATTTCCTTAATATTGATAGCACTACATAAACTGGCTTCAGTTAAAGCAATATTACCTTGTATTTTTGTCAATACTGGTTCAAAAATTTTCTGTTTTTCAAAAGGAATTAATGAAAGTTTAAGTTCACTAAGATCTTTAAATTTAGTTCTTGGTGATAATGATCCTGAAGACGTTTTAACAGCCCAATCCCAAAATAAATTAGAATGTATAAGGAACGGTAGCAAGTTACTTAATATATATTTTTGAGTACCCTCAACAACAATAATATCACTACTACAAATACCATCAAATTCCGCAATAGCAGCTTTTTTGAGATAAGGACGGCGCTTACCAATTAAGATATGTCCTTTTTTGAATACACGTGTAAAAGTCGGATTATCTTCAGCAATTAATCCCCAACGTTTAATTTTTAACGAGCCTGAATCTAAATGCTCTAAACCAATATATTTATCATAGCCATCTGCAATCGGATCTTTAGTCGTCAATTTTACTTCACGACAAATATCACCAAACTTTACTTCTTGATATTCCATATCCAAATCAGTACTCATACATCTTGCTCCACTGATTGAACATCTAAACTTTTTAAATCTTTCATCAAATCTTTAACCAAATCTTTTAACTGTTTCCGATTATCTACCCAATCATCCAAAAGCTGATCCATAGATACCGTTTCTTGTTCTTTCTTTAAAGACACATATAAGGGAATAGAAAGATTATGGTTGTTTTGACGGACTTCATCTAAATCCACCGAACGAGCAATTTCACTCTCTTCTGGCTTAAAGTAAGCATTGACCAACACTTCTAAGTCTTTTTCAGAAAGGCGGCTATGTGCACGCTCACGAGTCACATGCTCTACACCGTTAATGAAGAGAATCTTATTCTTACGCTCTTCAGGTTTATTGGTTGCTAAAACGACAATACAAGACTCCATTGGAGAGTTGTAGAAGAGGTTTGGACCCAAACCAATCACAGCATCAACAATGTCCGATTCAATCACTTGCTTACGAATTTCAAATTCAGAATCACGGAACAATACGCCGTGTGGCCATAACATGGCACCACGACCCGTATCTGGTTTTAAACTTTTGATGATATGCGTGTAAAAACCATAATCCGCACAACCTTGTGGCGGTACGCCGTACATATTTCGATGAAACGGATCTGCTGAGAATTTTTTACGATCCCATTTTTTAATTGAGTACGGCGGGTTTGCTAAAATGACATCAAACTGCTTGAGCTGATCATTTTCAATGAACTTAGGCTCACCTAACGTGTCACCACGGCGTATATCAAACTCTTCGATGTCATGTAAGAACATATTCATACGTGCAATCGCAGAGGTCAGTAAATTCACTTCTTGACCATAGAGCTTTACGCTACGCCATTCTTCGCCTTCTTCACGTAAATCCATCACGGCATTCAGCAACATACCACCTGTACCACAGGTTGGATCGTAAGCTGTTTCACCTGATTTTAATTCCATGATACGTGTCATGAAATGAACTACAGTACGGTTGGTATAGAATTCCGCAGCCGTATGGCCTGAGTCATCTGCAAATTTTTTAATTAGGTATTCATATGCTTGACCAAGATCATCTTGCTTAACCTTATGTAAACCCAAATCAATCTTACTAAAGTGCCCAATCAGGTCTTTGAGCAAATGGTCTGGCAGACGTTCTTTATTGGTCCACTGTGCATCACCAAACACGCCAGCTAAACGTTCATTTTTAGCTTCAATCGTGCGTAATGCCGTTTGAATGGCTTTACCAATGTCGTGAGTCGTTTCTTTAACTGTTTTCCAACTTGCTTCGCTTGGAATTTCAAAGCGATGGAATTGTAAGAAACCAAAAAGATCATCTGTACCCATTTCTTTTTTAGCATCTTCAAGCTCATCATCATACACATCCGACAAACGCTTAAAGAAAAGAAGCGGAAAAACATATTGTTTATAGTCAGAAGCATCAATTTGCCCACGGAGAAACTCAGCAGCACCCCAGAGTAGGTCTTCTAATTTTGCATTTTCATTCGCCATTTGACTTAACCTACATCCTTAATCTTAAAACCTTGGGCTTTTAACAACGTTTCTAACTCTTGCTCGGCTTTTTCTAAATCTGCCATTTTATTGGTGAAATCACTTAAAGCCTGTTCTAGTGTCATGGTCTCTTGCTCTAAAGGTTTTTGAACATAACGTGCAANNAACGAGACTGACCAATTATTTCCTGTTCTTCATCTTTAGCTTTGATGTAAAGATCATAAATTTCATCAGATTGCTCATTGCTCAGTGTGTTTTGGGCACGGCCTTTGGTAAAGATGTCTTCAGCATTGATGAATAGCACAGGTGCATTCACCACTGTTCCATCTTTTTGCTGAACTGGTGTTCTATCTTTACGCAGTACTAAAATACAGGCCGCAATACCCGTTCCATAGAAGAGGTTTTGTGCCACGCCAATCACAGCTTCAAGCTGATTCGACAATAAAAACTGTTTACGTATTTCAAGCTCTGAACCACCTCGGAACAATACGCCGTGGGGCAATACCACCGCCATACGACCATCCTCTTTGACTGAAGCCAACATATGCTGAATCCAAGCAAAATCGCCGTTGGTTTTCGGTGCTAAAAACGTCTTACGTACCAATTTGGTTTTTTCAGGGTCTTCACTGCTTAAATCAAGCTCTTCTACCATATACACATTTCGTGCATATGGGTCTGATGACCATTTGTTATAACCCCATTCTTTTAAACTAAACGGTGGATTGGCAATTACACAGTCAAATTGCTCAAGTTGATCNNATTCTTCTCTTGGCCTTTTAATGTTAATGAACGTGGATCACCACCATTCTCTGCAACGTGGTGAATGGTTTCCAATAACATCCCGCCCGTACCGCAAGCTGGGTCGTATATACGCTCACCCGCTTTTGGATCAAGAATATTCACCAACAAACGTACAATAGAACGTGGTGTATAGAATTCCCCTGCTTTTTTATTGGCTTTATCGGCAAAGCGTTTAATCAGGTATTCATACGCACGGCCCATATCATCATTACGCACCTTACTCACACCTAGATGGTATTTATTGAAATGACCTAACAAGGTAATTAAGAGCTCGTCAGATAGCCGATCTTTATTGGTCCAACTGGCATCACCGAAAATGCCGTATAAATTTTCATTGGCCTGTTCAATTTTATTGAACGCTTCTTTTAAATTCTGACCAACATCCTGAGTATGTGCAATCACATCATTCCAATGACAGCCTTCGGGAATATCAATCCGGTGAAACATTGGCCCACGAGCAAGCTCTTCATCACCAATTTCTTTAATTGCATCTGCTAGTTCTTCATCGTAAACATCGCAAATACGCTTGAAGAATAGAATTGGGAAAATGTATGTCTTATAGTCTGAAGCGTCTATCGGACCTGTGATGATATGTGCTGCTTCCCATAAGTGGGTTTCGAGATCTTTCAAATCTAACAAGGTCATAACAATAAAAGCATCAAAGTCAAAGAATGCAAGTATAATTGATCACTGTATATTTTTGATGCCCAACAATAAATTTATTGAGCTCAAACAGATAAATATAAATAATTAGTTTTAAAGTATTTTTTAATTAAGCTATCATTTTTTTATTTGTACAAAAATGTGATTTCAAACTAATTTTAATTAATGATCAAAATTTTACTTCATGAAAAATTATATTCCGCTTGCTACTACCACATTACCATTTACGCAACTATCANNTTGAGCAATACTGTGAATGGTTACTCTACAAAGATAAAGAGTTGACAAATGTTCATCGAATAACAGGCAATGGACACTACCAAGGAGGGCTAGATATATGCGCAAATGTTGCGAAATCCTCTAACAAACTTGCTGCATATGAATGCAAGTGCTGGAAAAACTTATCGATTCAAGAATTAGACAACACTGTAAAAAAGTTCAAGCAAAATGACTTAATCTCTAATATAAAAAAATATGTCATTATCCTTGCTCAAGAAGATGTACCAAGAAATATTCGAAAAAAATGGGATGAAATTTATCATGAACTACATTGCTTAGGAATTGAGGCGGAACTATGGACTAGCGTAACGCTAACAATAAAATCACAACCTTATCCAGATATTGTCAGCAAATTCTTTCCGATGGCACCAGAAAGCCAGTTTTATAATGAATGGATGCTTAGAACCCACTTTATTTCAACATTACATAAAGCATTAATTGATCCAGTCAAAAACAATAGAGATGCTGCCAGTGAATTTCTACATTTTTCTTCAATAAATTATTCTGACTTCGATGAAACATCTTCTGAAGATGGTAATTGGAAAATTAAAAAAAAATGGGTAGAAATTTCAGCTCTTTTACCCACAGAAAACCATGTCGGCTCTGCCAATCTTACGATTAAAACTCATGATGCTCATGGGGTAAGTGTTATTCTAGAAAACAAATGGATGTTAGAAAATTTCTTAGGAAACTTAGGACAACCTATCAACTCTCGCTATAGACCGTTTTATGTTGGTAATGATCTAGCCCATTCTAAAATCATAGATTTACAAAATTGTCGCTTTAACCTACCTAACGAAGCTATACAACAACTTATTGAGGTTGCAGACAATCTCACGCAGGCATATCTAGCAGCAATACAAAAAATTGAAACCGAATGGGCTTCTCATAACTTCCCTTTTATTGCATGGCAAGGTCAAACTTATATTGGCTTATGCACGCTATCTAAAGAAATTTGGGAGTTAATGATTAAATTTACGAATGCCCATGATGTAGATAAAGGCAATACTGAATGGCATATTTTTTCAGCATCTAGAAATTTCATACAGCTTTACACTGGAGAAAGAGGTAAACCTATAGAAGATGTTTATCATGGTATGTTTTGGGCAGAAAATATAGAAGGCATCAATGATACCGATGAACTTACTTTATTGTGGCAACCTCCTCTCAGCAAAATCCCTGTATCTGAAGAAAAATGGTGGCCTTGTCAAACATCATTTGAATGGTTAATAAACCAGCTTATTCCCAAAGTAATTGCTTGGAATAGAAAGAAAAGTTTGTTTTCTTACTTTAGTTCCGCAAGAAAAGTTCAAAATATTCAAGATTTAGAAAGTTATGGTTATATTAGAGATATTCGTAAGTTTTCATTATTAAAAGATCACCACTATCGAACTCAAGGTATATTGAAAACTATCGATGTTCTACAAGGTTTTTATATTTCCCCTAAAAGTAATCGTGCCTATTTCACTGTCAATGAAATAGCGCAATTGTACCTATGCCTAATCCCTTTGGTCGAAAATGCGAAGGGATATTTTTCATATATTTCATCAAAACTTGATTTTTATAATGAACAATTTTCAAATTTTAAAGAACTTTTAATCGCACTTCATAAAAGAGTAAAAAATGAAGAGTTTTTAATGAATAACCATGAAATTGAACATATCTTCAGAGCTATGGCTGAATGTATTTATTTGGATGAATCATGGATAGATATTAAGTTGAAAGAAGACATTTTTTTAGCTCTTAAACCTTTCTTAAAATTTTATGATCATCAGTTGCTTATTGATCGATACTCTACATATATGTAGATGTTTACAGCTTATTAGGCCATAGCAAATACCCATTTTCTTCTGCTTGAGCATATGCCCATTCTGCGACTTTGTGTGATCTATCTTTATCCGTGAGAAAACCCAATACAGATATCCGATCCACAATAACTAAATCCTGAGCGTGATTACGCTCCTGCCACCTATACAAAAACTCATTTGATGCAAGTAAATTACTTTTCTTAGAATTACAACCTGCATCTGCCAACACAAAATTATGCCCAGTATCCGATGGATACATTGACCACGGTATAAAGTGGTCAACTGCATAATTGCCTTTTTTCATTGGTTTATTGCAATAAAAGCATCTGCATTCTTGTAGTTCTACTAAAACATGAGCTACTGCATTCAGCTGATTCCGGTTGGGCTCAAACATAAATTGTTCAAGGTTCGGCAATTTATTTAGAATTGCCGCATTACTACTATTTTTACGGATGTAATCTATCCAATGCTTCTGACAAAGTTCTTCAATAATTTCACTGAATTGTCTTAAGCAATACATCACTTGAGGTAAAAGAATTAACTTCTTCTTTGAATGCTCAAGCCGGTATAAAAACTCAAAATTTTGGCCATTAATATTCTGTAAATAACGTACAGGCATTTCTTTTACAGTTTTTGCCACATCCTTCAACAAACTAAACCATACCAAGGAATCACGGCGCAGCAAGCCCAGTGATGCGTAAGTCTGCCTAAGCAAAATGATTCTATTTACAATTGCCGCTTGTTTGCCATTATTCTGATTAAGTATCAGCTCACTATCCTCATGAAACGTATAAGGAACTGCTTGCTTCCAATACAGCTCAATAAATTTTTCAGCAATATCCTTATATTCTAGGGCTAAGCTATCACCTGAATCCTGTCCCTTTTCAATGACTAACCTGCTTAGGCTAATGAGTAAAGCAAACTTATAAGTGCTGCTAAAACTGCCAGATTGCAAAATCAGCTGAATATTTTTCAAAAACTTCAATTGCTCTTGAGCAGTTGGAACTAAATTAAGCATGTTTTTTCCACAGCAGGTTTAACCACTTTTCTTTTCGACCCGGTCTTTGATCTACAGTGATCCATTGTTTTAATAACTGAAAGCCCGTCAGCTGATCCAGCAAATCCTGCGCTTGCTGTTCATTTAAATCCGTAAATGCACGGCCATCTTTCTCTCGATTACCATCACCATGCTTAAATGACATATACAAAACACCATTTACTTTAAGTGCTTTTAATATTCTTAGCAAAACATCAGGTAAACATTCACGGTCACAATGCAGCAAGGAGGCACATGCCCAAAGCCCGTCGTATTTATCCTGCTCATCAAGCTCGTAGAAACTTTGTTGCTTTACATTGATTCCCGTGAACTCTTTCGCTTTTGCAACGAGCTCTTCTGAGTAATCAATTGCCTCAACCTGATGACCAAAATTTTTAAAAGCTAACGCATCTCGACCTGAGCCACAGCCTAAATCAAGAATACAGGCACAATCAGGTAAATGCTTGATAAACGGCTTATACAATTCCCCCATCGCAATATGAAAAGTTGATGCCACAAATTCATCTGCTTTCTGATTGTAATAATCTATTGTTTTCATTGTTACTTTATAAACGGATGATGTATCCAGTCTACTAAAGAACAAAAAAATAAGGGAGCTTTCGCTCCCATTTTATTCACGACTTTGTATCTTATCTTCAATCCACTGATTCACTTCCAAAGCCACCCACCCAATACGTGATTCACTTAAGCGTACTGGTTTTGGAAAACTTGGATCGTAGTACTTTGAATCTACATTAATCATTTCATAGATCTTTGCCCGACTAATACTTGTAAACTGAATAACTTCTTTAATATTGATAATTTGATTCATCTGAAAAGTCTGACCTGTGAACGCATTCATGATGTTTACTCCTAATCATTGATGCGAGCGGCAATTCGCTCAAATCATAGCGCTCTCTGTAAAAATTTAACTTTTCGCGTTTGATCAGTTCACAGCTCTCACCGACTGCTGCAACCCTTTCTGAATATCCTGTACTTGAGCTAAGTCATGAACTTGTTTCTGATCTTGTAGTTGCGAACTTTCAGCATAAAACTCCTCCACCAAATCCAACCCCTCCTCGCTGTTTACCTCAAACCTTGCATTGCCATAGCCCTGCCGTGCCATCTGATCTAAATTTGCTTGATTAAAACCCGCCTGCTTGCTTTGTTGGTCAATGTCTTTAGCCATTTGAATGGCTTGTTGTAGATTGATACCATCTTTTAAAGTCAAATCCACGTAATACACCGGTGTACGATAACTTTGTGTAGTGGACTTTCCTCGCAAGGTCAGTTTCAATGGCAGGCATGACAGTAAGCCATTGGATGCTGCATGGTAATAACTCAGTCGTGCAGCCAAGGTGCGTATGCTGTTAAAGCCAGTAGTTCGGAAAATGAAGGTTCCCAGTTCATCCGACTCATCCAGATTGACATGTAAACGCCCATAAGGGTTGCAGTTACCGCCTTGTGCTAAAGGACATAAATCAGGTGATGGACAAGGATGCCGCTCAACGCCTTGATTAGTCAGTCGCTGGCAAGTTTCTCCATTACCCACACAAACAGGCCGTCCTGTTTGGCGATCAAATAGGCTGTACTCTGCTCGTAGATTCAGCTCAGGATCATTGAAGATCATCCGTACTGGAATGCTTCTGAGTTTTTGATTCGGTGCTTTAGATCGAAGCTGCTCATCTAGTGGATGCTTGACCCAACCATCCTTATTCTGGATTTGACTGGTAATAGTAAATTGATCATCCTTTTCAGGCAGGCGTTTACCGTTCTTCTCGATGACTTTGCCAATGCTAATGCGCCCTAAAATAGGCGGTGTGATTGCTAAACCTTTGATCATAATAATGTCCTCATATTTCTTGATAATTGTGGCTGTGCAATAAAATTGCAGACATAAAAAATCCCATGCACTCAGGCATGGGATTTTTAGTGTGGTCATTACAAGTAAGTTCCTGTTTCAATTTGACTTAGGCTAATCGGTATAAATATTAAAGCGCCGAGCACCTTGCTTACTTTGTGGAAATTGGCTGAGATACTCAGGGTATTGTTTCAGCAAGGCTTTGCTGTCTAGACTGACTGAGTCTTTGGACTTTTTCCATGTGACTGAGCCTGCTTTAAAAATCGCTCGTTCTGTCTGCTGCATCTGGGCTTGTAACTGGTGCTTGAGTAAATCGAACTGCTGTTGATGCTTCTCGATTTGCTGACGTACCTGAATCAGTTGTTCAAACTGTTGATTGGCCTGCTCATCTTCAGATAAATCTGTGGTAGAGAGTGGGACATGTTCCGGATACAACTGTTGTAGTGCTTTGGCTGCCGATTCGCTGGCATCGGCTTCAGGAGGCGTATCCTTTTCCACACATTCCCAGAAGTAACGCTCAGCATTGATGATGTGTTGAATCACGGATTCAGAACGGGTCACTTTAAAGATGCGTGTCTCATGTCCACAAAGTAAGACACAGATATGTGCTGCCTGTTTGCCTGTCACCGCTAATTGATGTTGTACTTGGCAAAGGATATATAAAGGCACACCATCCCGCCATAATTTTGCCCCATATTCCCCGGCGGTTTTGCATTCAAGTACCTGAACTTCTTCACTACCAACTACGGAATAATCCAGATTAGCCAGCATAAAATGTTTGTCTGGATCTCGGTGTTGTAACACCGCATTGACCCGACGGACTTTATGGTTGGTATGCATGCTGTAGTATTCAGCAACAAGTGGCTCTAGCCTTTTACCCCAGTACAACGGTGCATGGCCTTCACTTTCATCTTCGATGCTTTGCTGAATCCGTCCCGTCTTGATCATCCACAGTTCCAACATCGACATATAGGGATTGAGTCCACACGCTGCGGCACAGTCACTGCTGCCAATCCCCTGTCTACGTACTTCCAGCCATTCTGCTTGGCTGAGGTTTTTAGTATCGACAAAGCGTTTTGCGGTAAAGAGCTTAGGTAAATTGGGGTTAAATGGCGGGGTAACTTGACGAGATGCTGCAATGGCTGAGTTCATAAAGATTTCCTGTATCTGTTCAATTTTGGGCATAAAAAAAGCCGTGTCCGTAGACACAGCTTTGAATGCAATTTAATAAGTAAAAGCGGTTTAAAATGGAGGTAACTGGCTTGTATGGTGGAGAGCGATCAAGCTTAAGCAATCAAACCTAAAGCCTGTTCTAATCCACGCTGCTTGAGGCCTGCACCAGCACCAAACCATGCTGAATCGAGCCTGTGATCCTGACTCATGGCCCGACGCTCGTGATCGGCGAACTCAGTGATACTGCAAAGTAAGCCATACGCCGTGTCTTTGGCTGAACTGAGTTCTGCACCACGACCATGCCCGTTAAACATAGTCATGACTTTGGACATGGCACGGCCATTCGGTTCAGTCTTGTTTTCAGCTTTAGGGGCTGAATTGGCTGGGGTAGCGACATTGCGGTAGAACTGAATAATGCCTTCATCCTGCTCGATTGGGCTCAGGCTAGTATTGTTAAACACCGCATCAAAATACGCTGCCGCTTCAGTCTGGGTGACCTTACGTTGACTGAGCTGTTTCATTTCATACATATGCTCATCCCAGGCACGCACCGAAATACCCAGTTGCTGTTTAATCTTCTCAGCATCGAACTTGGTGCTATGCGGGACTTTCACCACACTTGCACCACTGTTTTGTCCTTTCAGGGCAATAGCTAAGGTGTTGTTGCAGACCACACGGATCGAAGTAAATTGCGCCGTAGTGGCTAAGGTGCCATCACAAGCGGTTGCCAATAGAATATAGCCATTACTGACATCCTTGCCTTTTAAAGCAGAAGTCTGTCCAGTTTTGGCTAATGCCCAGAACTTCTTCCCACCTTTCAATACACCAGCGGTTTCCAGTTCAAAGCCAGATTGCTCGGTCAGATCACGATAGAATTCTAAAATCTGTTTGGGTTGCACTTCCTGATAACGCTGACTGACGACGGATAACGGTGCATGAGTATCAGAACGATAAAGTACTCGCTGTTCTTCATAGGGCATGATAATGCTTTGTCCACGGTCATTTTTAGCCATATAGCTGACATCTGAGGATTCAATACGCCAGTCCATCCCTGCTTGTTGTGCCCAGACTTCAATCGGCTGATTTTGGGTCAGTTGATTACCTAAGCCATGCCAAGGGGTTTCACCGACATAGGCCATTTGTTCCAGTTGATGTGCCATACAATAATCCTGATAGTAAATAATGAATAAATTGAAATTGATAAAAATGCACCAATGAGCTGCGTGCTATTTGCGAAATGGCGGACGATGGGATGACTGGGTCTGCTCGGCAATCACCAGAATCACCCCACCCAGCATCGCGCCGGCAACACCGCCAATAAACGGTGAATAGCCCAGTGACTTTGCTAGAGACATGCCCAAGACAGCCAGTGTGGTGGGTGAATTGCCGAGACCCGAGCTCTGCACCACCGGCTTTAACGGTTCCCGCTGCGGAAACATGGCGTCTTCAATCTGATCAAAATCTCGATACGGCATAAAAAAACTCCTGAAAGTGTCTGTTTGCATCAACTGCGCCTTCACCCATCTAGTGATGAAGTTCAGCCTCTGCTTCATTCAGGTGTTATGTATCTGAAATTATTTACAATCTGTTTTTGCTGATTTTTTATTCTCACCCCGTTCAATCAGCAAGAAATGAAATTGACCCGCTTTTCGCTTGGCATTATGATGAGCATGCTGGCCTACATTGCCGGCCGGTTTTGACAGACCGTTGATCCAGCACGATATATAAATTCGGTTTATATGTCGTGGAACCCTCGTGTCCCCCTTTGCGGTAGGACGGGAGGGGGACGCTTCGTGCGTGCTGGTTCCTTGGATCCCAGTCTGTCAACCCCTTCTCGTTCTGCCACCATAATCAATTGACAGTGATTTGGCGGAACTTCTTGTAATTCCAAGGAGTCAATCATGACTGTTTTCTTATCCGCTGTTTGCAGCATCCCGATCCCTTCTCATCAGTCTAAACCTGACGGTTCATTTGCCTTGCCTAGGCAATGAAGATCATTGCACGCCTGATTTTAATGATTGGGATACTGATCTGGCTGGGCCCGGCCGTTATTGGCTTTTTGCTGATGATGCTGCTGTTCTGGCTCCTGGTTGAAGTGGCTGGCTGGAATAAACCGCCACGCCCCTAACACCATGTCATCGCCTGTACCTCCTTAAAATCAGACGCCGATCATCCTCTATTTATGATGAGAATTACGATGTCTCTTTTTGATCGCCTGCCCTTACTGGGCATTGCGCTGCTGGCGGCTGCCGCTTCAGCAGGCTGCGAAAGCAAATCCAAACGTGAATTTAATGCAGGATGCCAATCTGGCGGCACAGACCGTTCAACCTGTTCCTGTGTCTATGACCAGCTGGAAACAAATTATTCAACGCAGGTGATGCAAAAACTCAGTGAACAGAATGTCAGCCAGCTGGATTTGCCTGCAGATTTTGGTGAACAGATGGTGCGTGCTGCACAGTACTGCCAATCTCGCTAGAGGTGCCAATATGCAAATCAAACATTATCTGATTGGGGTTTACCTGCTGATTGCCCTGCTGTTCTCAGCCTACTTAAAAGGCTGCAGCGCGACAGCAGACCGAAGCTACGCCTACAACCTCGGCAAAGCCATTGTTTGGCCGGTGTCCATGTTCAAGTAACGTCATTCAATTAAAAACATGCTCAACAACAATAATTTGGAACGATTTTAATGAATAAACAGATCAAGAATTTTTTGCAATCCGGGGTGATTGCAGCCTGCCTAACCGCACCCGTCTTCAGTCACGCAGACATGGCGCAGGTGATGGCGCTGGTCGATGACCCTTCTGCTGCGCCTGCAGTGAAACGCTGTGAAGGCAATGTCAATTGCAATGCGTTTGTAGCGCTCAGCAAGCAATGGCAAATGATCCCCAAAGATGACCCTCTGCGCTATTTCATCTATAGCGGTGATTTGAATGGGCTCATTCGGGAAGGCAAAGATCTGCATGAGCAGAAACTCATGGATCTGGATGACTTTGCCTATCAGGTTTTTGATTATCACGCTGAAAATTTCAATGATCGCTGGCTGTATGTCAAAGGCTTATGCGTACTGAAGTATGTGCAGCGCACCCAGTTCGCACAGCCGTAATCAGGCCCTTTGGATTTATCCGCCTTCCCGATTTTAAAGGACATACCGCCATGAAAAAAATGATCATCACGGCTGCAATTTTTACCCTGCTCACCGCCTGCAGCAAAACACCTGAAAACCCAGCTTCTGCTGCCGATAGCGCACATAAATCTGTTTCACCTGAGGACAGCGCCGCGAAAGATGAGGCAAAAGAGCGTGAGGCTGAAGCAGCCGCCATCGCGCATGACCGCTATGACCCGGACAGCATTTATGAAGGGGCTGAGAATGTTGATATTCCGCCGCCGCAGCTGAAAAGAAAGCTATTGCCCGGTGAAGCACTTGAAGTGAAGTTTAGGCCGGCCGAAGCTTATGTTGGATTTAAGGTGCGCACAGAGACGGTCTTGGATACCACACGCTTACACGTTTTTTCTGAAATTGACGATGTGCTGGATAAGGTGGAAATGGACAATCCCAACTGCAAGGTCACTGGCGTTGAACCGTACACCGTCGAATTTCCTAAGCGAACCTACTACGGTGATAAATTCAATCTGCTCTTGAAAGGCTGTACAGCGGACGAAATCAAGGAAGTCTACCTCTATACCGCACATGGCAAATTGACCTACAGTGCCATTGTCGATGAATAACCTCAAGCCATACTTGAAGCCGTGACAGCCACTGTAATGAAGATTAAAGCCCCTGCTAAATATCAGGCGAGCCTTGACCATTAAAACGCGCTCTGGCGAGCGCTCTAGGGACTATACCCCCCGCAAAATCAGCTTGCTTAAACACAGGCCCATACACTACTTTCCTCTGTCTTGGCTTATTCTGCCTATCCATTGAATCAGCGCAAAAAGTTTCAATCCCCGGAAGAACTGAGACAGAGAACATTTACCAAGAAGAATGACATGACCCATATTAAATTATTCACTGCTGCCTGCTTATCGATAGCATTACTCAGTGCTTGCAGCCCTTCACAAGATAAGGCCAAACAGCAAACTGATCAGCCACAGGCAGAGCTTGATCCAAAAACCCAGAAATTCATGCAAACGGATTTAAGCGAAACGCTACCCGACGATGAAATGCCGGCTTCATCTGCAACAGATATGTAGAATGAAACTTTGGACACGGCCTCGATTGCTGATGAAGAAGGTGAAGCCATGCCTGAAGAAGAATTTGCATACGCGTTTACCGTGCTGAATCGCAAGGTTCATTGACGGGCTATAGCGATAAGATCGACATTATTTCATTGAACAATCAGCCCACCACCATTACCGGCATTCAAGTCAACCGCGGCAACTGCGGCATTACCAGCATGTATGATTATAAAAATATGCATTACGGCTCAGCGGCTTTAGCCTACCCGCGCTGCAAGGTTGGGTCCATTCGTGAAGTCAGCATCAGCACCGCCAATGGCACATATGCTTATCGTATTGGGTAATTTCAAAACAAAAAATAAGCGGAAAGCTTGCTTGGCTTTCCACTTTAACACGTAATTTTTTATTAGCTTGTTCGCCAAATTATTACGAAAAAAAGTTAAAAATTACGGGTAAAAAAGCCCCCCTGAAAGGGTTGCGAAAGTTATCCTGAGTTATTCATAATTAAACAAATTTTTCAATTTACGATTTCTATGATTCATCCTGATTTGCTCCCCGGTTATTTCTTGAAATTTTTCTTTGCCATATGCAATTTTGATTGTCCATTTATCAATGGCCCCTGCAGTCTTTATATCAACAGTAAAACCTTGAGTTTCAAATCCACGCTTTAAAAATTTAAAAAAAACATTGTACATATGACTCTTTTTCTTTTTACTGTTCTCACCCATTTTATATGGAGCAATCTCGTAGAAATCTTTCAAGAATGAAGTATCATAATAATCATGATAAAACAGCACATCATTTTCAAATTGTGACCGACATTGCTCAAACAACAAACTAATTAAAGTTTTATTTATAGATTCATTATTTACCGAAGCTTTATAAGATTTTAGTAATTGATTGGGAAGGCTATTAAAGAGTGCACCCATAATACGAGTACTTTCTTCAAAACGATCAATTTGCTGTTTTTCAAATATTTTTTTTAGATCTGAAGCTTTATCATTTTTTGCCAAATTCAAATCTATTTTAAAGTACCCAACATAAAATAATTCTTGAATAAACTGAAATAAGAAATGAAATAAAGTATCCACTAACCCTCCCGATGCAAAGCTCAAAGGTACAGTTAAACTGAGATGATGAGGTTCTCTGGAAAAAGTTGTGAGATACTTGCGTGTAAAAGGTGAATAATAAGGAACTTGCTGTATAAATTTTAAGAAAAGCTCATTAACCTCTTTCATACTTAACTTAGGCTTTTTCGTTTCTAGCTCATAAAAAATTCGATAATAAGTAAAAATTGACTCGTTAAGTTTATCTTTTGAGAGAAGTGATGATACTGAAAATTGCTCAGCAAACTCGTAGTAATCATCAAGAAATTCATAATCGCTTCTGACTTGCTTTACTTCAGCCATTAGACGGGACATAAATGCCTCAAGCTTTTTCTGACTTAAATTACAATGCTTCAGCAGAGCTGTATTATAACCTATTGGCTGTTCCTGCATAAAATCCCAAAAATAATGTAAAAACTCAAATTTTATTTTCTCCTCATCCCAGTCTTCAAATATCTTTTTAACCTCAGATTTATCACTAATGACCATTTCAAGTTTTTTGCAATTTGAACTCAAAAATTGACTGATCTTCGGCTTTACTACCCCTTCATTTAAGAAAAATAACCCTCTGTCAATGTCCTCATATTTGTTCAAAATCTTCATTCGCTCACAAGAGTAAACGATTACCAAGCGAATAACACTATTTAATATATCTCTATATATCATTGAAAAACCTTGTTTTTTATACGTAATAACTTCGAACTATTCTTTACGCAGAAAAGAAACTCTAATAATACAATTCAATTAGCTAAAACCCCAATAGGAGTACTTATGCAAAATAATCAATACCATACTGACACTATGCGTATGTTGAAATTACGTGATGTCATCAGCAAGTGCCAAATCAGCCGATCCACCATTTATGACAAGCTGGATCAAAAATCCAAGCGTTATGACCCAGACTTTCCTAAGCCACGAAAACTGGGAATGAATAGCGTTGCATGGGTTGAAAATGAAGTTGAGCAATGGCTGAGAAACCTGCCTTGCCACTAATTCTATTGGCATAACTTTCATAATTTCTTAGCTTTCAAATTCCCGTAATCACCAGAGGGCAATTTCATCATTTGCCCTTGCGGGACAGCTATGCCTTATGAAAGTGAATTTAGGTTTTTTAATTTAATTAATAGCTCTTAATTCTTTATAGAAACTAAATATTTGAATATTGAATATCTATATGAACTAAAGATTCACCTCTATAAATTATTCATATAGATCATACACCTATGATCATTAAATATTTATNNGATTAAGACAGATAATACGTTTGAAGAGAATCTGCTAATTCAGAACTTCTCACTGATTATTTCTCATACAGATTTAGTCCTATCTTTAGTTCATCAAATAAAGGCTAATCAGAATATTTCATTAAATTAATAACCTAGACAAACGATTAAACATGTACTGATAAGAGGCTAAGGATGAACATGGCTACATCTACAGCCCTTAGAAGTTAATGTCATTAATCATAAAAATTAATTATATTAGTATGTTATGAGATTTTAAATGAACAATGAACTTGATATTGATCAGCCCTATCCACCCAATATGACCGAAATATTCACTAGGCAAGAAGATGGTCAGATATACCCTATAAATGATGCCGAGAAGCAAACCCAATTTGCAGCGATTCGAGTAGTTAACCGTATTAAAAGTGAATCAACACATCGGCTATTCAAGCTCGACTGTGATGGACAAAGCCTCAGCACTTATGATCCTGTACTGCAATCAGCTTTAAAAAGCATTCATTCTCTTTATATTCCTGACAGTAATTATCACTGTGAACATCTTCAAGTGCTTCAGCAAGCTTATAAAGAAGCTGTAGCCCCATTTATTGTTTACGATGATGAACCAATGCTATGGAGAACTGAGCCCAATCGTATTTTCTACACTTACGATGAAGAAACTGAAGAAATCCTGAGCTCCAAAACTGCTGCTGAACTAATCAATGCTTTTGTTTACCAGATTTATATATTAATCAACAAGCAAGAGTTTAAAAAGGCTCAATTTATCCGTGCTGATCGCTCTAAGAATCAATATGATCGCTCATGTAAGCTTGTAAAGCGTTTAAGAAGTAAATTTAGCAAGCTGCTAGTACTTCGTATTGATTTTTGCTGGAAAGCTCGAATACAGAGTGATAGCACGCTTAATGAAATGAAAGCGTATTTTGCTCAAATGATGAAGAACTTCCATCATGATAAAGACCTGCCCAACATTGTCGGCTATTTATGGAAACTGGAATTTGGCCAGCAAAAAGGCTATCACTTTCACTGTATCTTTTTTATGGACGGCAACAAGTTCCAAAGCGATGCTTATTATGCAGAAGTCATTGGTCAATACTGGTCAAAACTTACTTTAGACAAAGGCTATTACTTCAACTGCAACCGCGACAAAATTAAATACCGCAACCTAGCAATTGGCATGGCCCATCATGATGATCAAAGCTTTTTCGATAATCTGGATCAGGTTCTATNNCGTAAGCAAGATCAGTTTTTAATCGACAAGCGCCTTCTTACACCCAAATTGCGCGTATTTGGCACCAGTCAGCGACCAGCCAAAGCAAAGACGGTTGGACGTCCGCGTACATTCAAAAACGAAGCGACACCTGTAGACACTCCTCAATCACCAAAACTTGCCGTTATTGTTAAAAACAAATCCAAAAAAATCAGTACTCAATCACACTTAGGGGATTCAAAATGAGCTTTAATCAACTTAGACAATTTAATGCTCTGGATTTAATTGGTGGTCAACCGAACTTACCGAATATGCTTTACCTTGAGAATTTGAGTAATACAGCTCATCAAATGAGCTTAAAGAGTTCAAAGCCATTTCAAGTTAAGGGTGATGTATTAACCCCTACAGCTGCCCTGATTCAATTGGATGGAGTGATTAAAAACACACTACAAATGACCTAGTCTGGCTTTACTCCGCCAATTAAGCTAAGTACAAACCCATATGAGTTGAGTAAAGCCGCTGGGACCCTGTTGCTAAAAACTTATTACATTGCCCTGCAACAGCAATGGTTCGATCTGCTGGCAATAAACCATCATCCCAATCAGGCTCAAATACATTCATCATTGCTTCAGCTCTGGAATGAAATACGCGGATGCTCAATGAGTACCGAAGCTGAAAATGAGGCCAAAAACCGTAAAAAAATGATTGCCGGACAACGCAATGAAAATTCACGCATAGTCAGCCGTTTACTCACTGAACACACCAATATTCAGATAAGTAAAGTTTCATATCCTTTTGCTATAGCTTGCAATACACAACAATTGGACATGAACAAAGTTGAAAAGGCTTTGATTAAACTGAAAAGCAAGATGGTTGATCAGCTTCAGCAATTGAACGAAGGCAATCTGCTCTGTCTGCAATGGCGTATACAGCAAACAATCTCTGGGCAATATTATGTAAATTTTTTGATCTATCATTCAGAACAGCAACTATTGCAGTTGCCACAGGATCAAGACCAGTTTTTACATAGTTTCAGTGAGGCTGAACAGCAAATCATTAAACTGGATTTATCGAATGTTTTAACTCAAAGCATTAAGATTGAACGTGATAATTTTCAGGGGACTAACTTGGAACAATGGAAAGTAATTTTTAACAGCATGCTGTATCCTTTGAAGTATTACTATTACCAATCCAAAGTTATCTCGGCAAAGTTTGAGTACATCATCTACTGATACCATTTGGTTTAATTTACTGAATAGCCCAATAACTAATTATTGGGCTTTTTTAATTCAGTGAAAATAGTTATAAGAACTTCGGTGAAGTTAAACTAATTTAATGCCTGTTCCTATAATGTCCTAAATGTACCTAATTGATATGATCTAATCCAAAATTTTATGAGGGGTAGGTTGTGNNCCTGTTTGCCCAGTAAAGCTCGTGCCATCGGCGAATCAATGGAAATATGCTGCGGATGGTGATCATAAATTTCATCTACACCGACTATGCGCAAGGTTTTTTGCTCCCCTTCCTCATTTTCAATTTCCACCCAGGCACCAAAATATATTTTGCCTTCTTGCTCTGGAGAAAAATCAATGATGCGCAGCTCTTCCAGACGCTTACCCAGATAACGGACACGACGGTCAATCTTACGCAAAATTTGCTTGTTATACTGGTAATCAGCGTTTTCAGAACGATCGCCGAGACTGGCTGCCCAGTTCACTTTTTTGGTAATTTCTGGTCTTTCTTCATGCCACAAGTGTTGTAATTCTGCGGCTAATTTGTCATGTCCGGCACGTGTAATTAAGTTCGATTTCATGATGATTTTTGAAGCTATGCTCACATTTAGCTTACAGGAATGGTCTATTCTATCCCGTATTTACACACAACTAAAGTTTATAAAATTAATTCTTCAATAAAATTAGTTTGTTATGTTAAATATTTTTAAAAAATTTCGTACAAAATTTGACAAGTATATTTTTCAGCCTTATTATGCGCGCATGTTTTCAGATTGTTTAATTTTTAATCTATGTAGAAATTCTACATGATTCTCCTTTTAATCTCATGTCATTTTGAATGACGTCATGACTGCCCAACCCTTATTGAATTTATCAAACTTGAAAAAGTCTGAGGCTGTGCGCCTTTACTTTTTAGGGCATAAATTACTTGTAGCGGAGACAACATGCACAGTAGTTCAACTTCTGGGGCGAGGCTTTGCCTTAACTCATTAACTTCTTCTCTCTCATTAAAAATTCTTGCATTTAGCACCCTGTTATTTCCTTTTCATAGTATCAATGCAAGTAAGTCGTTCCAATATGATTCTGTGGTCAGCGGCAAACAGCTCACCGTGGTTTCAGTTGAAAGTTCAACCACAGTTTTTAAAGATGGTTCGCACCAGCATGGTTTTGGTTATGACCTGGCGCGTAACTATGCCAACAGCTTAAATGTTAAGCTGGTGTTTAAAACGGTGCCGGATAATGCCACAGCACTGAAATGGGTCTCACAGGGTAAAGCCAACTTTGCCATGACGACTGCCAAGATCAGTGAAATTGAACAAAAACGTTTGACTTCTTTTTCAGCCACCTGTGGTGATATCAGCAGCTTGCAACAAAATGGCTTAAATACCAAACTGAATTGGGTATTTAGACATGCAGATGATCCACTTACCCAAACTGCCAGCGGTTTTGTCTGTAAAGGTAAACAGTCGGGTGCAATTCGCCAGTTGGCATCCTTCTATAATCAGAATGTGGTGCAAGAACACTCATGGGATAGTATTCAGCGTGATTTAAATCAACGTATGCCGATTTATAAAGCCAGCTTTAAAAATACTGCAGCAAAATATGATTTAGATTGGCATTTATTGGCAGCGATTGGTTATCAGGAATCGTACTTAAAACCGAATTCTGTTTCACCTACCGGTGTGCGTGGATTAATGATGCTGACCAACAGTACTGCAAGAGCCATGGGAGTCAGTAACCGAACTGACCCAGCTCAAAGTATTGAAGGTGGTGCGAAATATTATGACCAGATGTTAAGTCGCTATTCAGATGTGCCTTTACCTGACCGTAACTGGTACGCGCTGGTTGCCTATAATATGGGACCGGGTGCAGTCAATCAGATTCAAAAGCGTATTCAAGCCCAAGGAAAAAACCCGAATAACTGGGTCAATCTGTATAGTTATTTGGACCGTAACAAGGCCAGCAATGGCCGTTACCGTCAGGCGGTGCAGTATGTCACCCGTATCCGTGCCTATTTAGAACATATTAAAACTTCAGAGCTAGTGAATATTTAATATCTTACAAGCATAAAAAAAGCTTACCTCAGGGTAAGCTTTTTTTATGCTTAAAATGACTCAAGCAATGATTTTTTAGCAAAATAGCTTAAGTTGTTTGCTCAAGTACTTTCTTGAATAAATCTTTTTGTTCTTGGCTTGGCTTCGCTGTTTGTAAAGCCATTAATTGTGACATATCGCCTTGAACCTTGATTTTACCGGTCATGAATGCTTGCATTGCTGCAGCCATGTCAAATTCCAGGAACACTTTACGAAGAGTTTCACCATCCATGTTCAAAGTGGTTTTGGCATTTGAAGATAGACCTTTTTTAATTGCACCACCGTCCAAAGACAGTTCAGTATTACCTTGGGTGTCAGACACCACCAAGTTGATTGCTAAATTTGCCAGTGCCGGCGGCAAGTTTAAATCACCAGCTTGCATAGTTAATGTTTCTACAGTTGAAAACCAATCATCAGTTAAAAAGGCAGGCATGATCTTTCCTCAATTTATTTGTTCATTTGTGTCGCCTATCCAGACAACATCTTTGGTAAGCTATTTTGCTTGAAGATTGTTATAGCATGTAAAATTGTCTTCTGCTTAACGTTTTTTGTACGATGCGTTCAATTTTTATGTTTTTAATACATTTATAAATAAATCAGATATATAAAATAGACACCAATCTTAAAATTGGTGTCTGAAAAAACTCTTATTCTGCAGCAAAACCTAAATTGACCATATTGATCCGTTTGTTCTGCCCTTCTTCTTCAGTTGAGCAACTGCCGGTAAAATCAATTTCACGTTGTGCATCTAAAGCTTCAAAGTCAAACAATTCGCGGTCCGCCAGTTGTGAAGGCGATACATTCTGCATGGCACCAAAAATACTGTGTAAACGTTTCGGATATTGAGCATCCCATTCACGCAGCATATTGTTAATCATCGCGCGCTGTAGATTTTCCTGTGAACCACACAAGTTACATGGAATAATCGGGAACTGGCGCATTTCTGCATATTTGATGATATCTTTTTCTTCCACATAAGCCAGTGGACGAATCAGGATATTTTTCTTGTCAGATGACAACAGTTTCGGCGGCATGGCCTTTAAGCTACCACCATGGAACAGGTTCAGGAAGAAAGTCGCCATAATGTCATCACGATGATGACCTAAAGCCACTTTGGTCGCACCAATTTCTTGCGCAAATCCATACAAGGAACCACGACGTAGACGTGAACATACGGCGCAGTAGGTTTTGCCTTCAGGGGTTAATTTTTTGGTAATGCTGTAGGTGTCTTTTTCCAGAATATAATAAGGAATGTTATTTTCTTCTAAATAACGTGGCAAGACATCTTCAGGGAAACCCGGCTGCTTCTGGTCAAGGTTCACGGCAACCACATCAAAATTGATCGGTGCAATTCGCTTGAACTGCAACAAAATATCCAGCAAGGTATAACTGTCTTTACCACCAGAAATACACACCATTACCTTGTCACCATCTTCGATCATTTTAAAATCACGAATGGCATGACCGACTTGACGGCGAAGCTTTTTCAACAAACGGTAATATGCCGAACTAGTTGGCAGTTCTGGTTTGAAATTAAATCCTTGTTCGGACTCAACTGGCGAGTACATAGACGAGATTTACCCATAAATAAAAATACCGCGCAATTTTATCCGATTCAGGCTTAACAAGCATCAAAAGAATGTAATTTCTGCAAATTGCTTATTAATACCTTTTTCATCTAAAACGCTTAAGTTTATTTTGACCTTGTGAGTTCAAATTTTAGCCACAATGCTTGCTATTTGTACTTTTCCACAGTTGTCCACAAAACCTGTGGATAACTTTGTGGATTTTAAATCGCTTGACAAGGTGTCAGACCTATTATTTAAGGCTTCTATTTAAATTGATCATTTTTTGATCAATTTTATTATTAATTAAAATCAACAACTTAAGTGTGTCAAGTTATCCTGATTAAAAAAAAATTAAAAAAATTTTTGATTACTATCTCAACAAACGGCTCTTGATTTTTACAAACTATTGGTGATTTTTTTGTAGTAATACTTTCCATCTTGTTTTTTTTTGTTAAACTCCACTTGTAATGTTTGGAACAGATTTTTTCTATTTATAAAAATGAAAAATAACTTTGCAAAAATTGGACTTTATTTTTTGGGGTTTGTGGCAGTTCATTCTGTTGCAACGACCAGTTATGCCGGCCAAACCATTTATCAGTTAAAAGATTCAAATGGTACGACTTTGCTCACCAATAAAAAAAATCGTTATAACCATCTTAAAATTGAAAAAAAGACCTATTACCCAGACAGCAATATCCATAGCTATAGTAACTGGGGCTCATCTGAAGCTTCGGTACTCCCGAGTTATAGCCGCAATAAAAATGCTTTTGATTCCATTATCAGACAGGCAGCTTCTCAACATGGCATATCTGAGGGCCTGATTAAAGCGGTCATGCATACTGAATCAGGTTTTAATGTCAATGCACGTTCGCCTGTCGGTGCACAAGGACTGATGCAGCTCATGCCTGCCACTGCCCGACGCTTTAATGTTTCAAACGCTTTCGATCCACATCAAAATATTATGGGTGGAGCAAAATACTTGGCTTGGCTGATGAAACGTTTCAATGGCAACACCTCTTTAGTTTTAGCCAGCTATAATGCAGGTGAAGGCAATGTCGCCAAATATGGCGGTATTCCTCCCTTTAAAGAAACCCAGGATTATGTCAGACGGGTCAGCAGCCGTTATAGCAACTTATACTCCAACGGCATTGCCAGCAGTTCTAGTTCAAGTCATGATTCTTATAGCAATCATGCAAAAATTATNNCAATACAGTGCACAACGTCAAATTATAATGGCCTCTGACGGGAGTTTTACTGATGCTCCTTCCGGCTCATATGCCACTGCACATGCAACGGCTTCAGCAAAAATTTCAATCGCTGATAATTAAATTGTTTTAGAAACTGCATCATTATAGAGTTTTATTAATTTTTCCTTGAATTTTTAAGACTTACACCTCATATTTACTGAGATGATTTTTTGATTTATAAATCAGATTATTTTTTTATTATAAGAGGATTTTCTCAATGATGCGGATTGGTTTGTTCTTGCTAACCAACCTCGCGGTACTGGTAGTAGCTGGCATTATTTTGTCACTCTTCGGTGTCGGTAGTTACCATGGCGCGGGTGGCTTAAATCTAGGCAACTTACTGGTGATCTGTTTTGTCTTTGGTATGGTTGGCTCTCTCATTTCGCTATTTATGTCGAAATGGATGGCAAAAAAATCTACCGGGACAGAATTAATTGACCCGAATGCGCCTCGTAATCAAGCAGAAGCATGGTTGTTACAAGAAATTGCACAGTTATCTCAACGTGCCGGCATCAAGATGCCAGAAGTGGGTATATTCCCTTCTTATCAGTCAAATGCTTTCGCGACAGGTTGGAATAAAAACGATGCCTTAGTTGCTGTTTCAACAGGTTTGCTTGAACGTATGAATAAAGACGAACTTCGTGCGGTATTGGCGCATGAAATTGGTCACGTTGCCAATGGTGATATGGTAACACTTGCACTGGTACAGGGTGTGGTCAACGCGTTCGTGATGTTCTTTGCACGTGTGGTAGGTGACTTTATTGACCGTAACGTATTTGGTCGCGAAGACGGCGAAGCACCAGGTCTGGCTTATTTTGCCATTACCATTGTTCTGGATATTGTGTTTGGTATTCTGGCCTCTGCCATTGTGATGTGGTTCTCGCGCTACCGTGAATACCGTGCCGATGAAGCAGGTGCACGTTTAGCGGGTAAACAGGCCATGATTTCTGCATTACTGCGCTTACAGGCAGAATCGGAGCTACCTGATCAAATGCCAAAAGAAATGAAAGCCTTTGCAATTGCAGAAGGTAGAGAACAAGGCTTTAGCCTGGCTGCTTTGTTCCAGACCCATCCTACAATTGAACAACGTGTGGCTGCATTACAACAATTAAACTGTCCATAATATTGGTTTGATTAAATTGAATACCAAAAAGTCGCCATATGGAGGCTTTTTTAGTGCTGTTGAATACAGCGTAATAGGCTGCCGTTGCATCACCCAGAACATCTCTATTTTAGTCACATGCTCTATCTCGGTAATTCGCGCTGGGGCAAATGCCGGTCAATTTAAACCCTGCCAACGATAAAGTACCGCCAAATCCTGAACATGAATACACGCACTCTCCCAGACGGTTTCAGGATCTTGCTCGGGATAATGAAAAAACTCTAAACTCAAACTGACCCGCTTTAGAATCAGCCATTCTTTTGATGGATCCAAACATTGATAACCGAGCAAGCGATAAAAATCGTAGGTATCTTCAACATTGATTGCCGGTAAGTTTGCAGCAACATAACCTATGGGTGTTATCCATTAAAAAATTCAAAAAGCATTCATAGCCTGAAACCATTGCCATAACCAGCTCAACCCCAACCACATGGCAATGACCAGTAAAATGATAAAAATAACCCCCAGCAAGTCCGGAAGATGCAACCAGATCCAGACTACAACCGGATTTCGCCAGAAGGCTGAGCTCTGCTGTCTACGTTCCAGACTTTCATGCAAAAAAGGATGCACTACATGTACATCACTGCGAATCTGGTATTCTTCTCGAATATGCTCATGCACAATTGCTAAGGCTTTTCGGCTTGGACGTATAAAAATGTCAAAAACCGTTCCAGCCACGGGAATAAAACCGACTACTGCATCCATCATGGCCAGTTTCATGACAGGATTCAGCTTGCTCTGCGGCACACCAATCTGCTTGGCTTTATAAATGGCATAACAGGTCAAAACAAAGCCCGCTACATCACCCGCGACAGGAATGGTACTTAAAGCAGCATCTGCGCCGATACCCTGTCTGGTAAAGGGTATGCGTACCACCGAGTCCATCATATTAGCGAATTTAGCTAAATCGCGCTCCAAACGTACGACTTCTTGCTGGCTAAGTTTTTGTTGCTGTTCGGACATCGCTTTTTCCAAAGAAATGATTCATCTAACTGATTGAGATTACATCATATCTGCATGGTTTGAAGTGTATGGATATAATTAACAAGTGAACGTGAATCACACTACCCATCCCATTACATGCTGAACGGATGAAGAGATTGATCTTGCCTGAACTGCTTCATTAACCTGTTCCATTCTCAGAACCACTCAATAAGCCCTTTTGCTGCAAGTGTATTGAGTGGTTGAATTGAATTCAGGTTATACCCGGGTTTTGGTTTTCAACAGCGTTCGAATCAGCACATACATGAAGGGAATAAAAATTAGCACCAAAATGGTCGCGAAAATCACACCACCTAAAACACTCACCCCAATTTCCTGACGACTGGCAGCACCCGCACCAAAAGCAAATACCAGTGGAATCACCCCTGCAGCAAAAGCCAGTGAAGTCATCAGAATCGGGCGTAAACGCAGACTTGCCCCTTCCAGCGCAGCTTCAATTACACTACGACCTTGCTGCTCTGCCAGTGAGGCAAACTCGACAATCAAAATGGCATTTTTACAGGACAAGCCAATCGTGGTCAGTAAGGCAATCTGGAAATAAATGTCGTTTGGAAAACCGGCCAAATAGCTAAACAGGATATTGCCGCCAATTCCCAAAGGAATGGCACTTAATACTGCCGTAGGGATAGACCAGCTTTCATACAGTGCGGCCAGACACAGGAAAATAAAACCGATTGACAGCACATACAGCAATACGGCCTGATTACTCGAGCGTTTTTCTTCATAGGACAAACCGCTCCATGCCACGTCTATCCCCGGGTGCTGTGCCACCAGCTGCTCAACCTCCTGCATTGCAACACCGGAACTGACACCTTTGGCGGTATCTGCTTCCATTTGCAAGGCGGTATAGCCCATATAACGATTGACCACATCCGGCCCGCCACTCCAGCTGACATTGGCAAAATTGCTAAACGACACCATCTGGTTTAAGTCATTACGCACATACCAGTATTGCAGATCTTCAGGTTTGGAACGAAATTCAGCATCGCCCTGCATCATCACCCGTTTAATCCGGCCTCGATCGATAAAATCATTGATATAACTGCCGCCCCATGCACTCGCCAAAGTACTGTTAATGGCTGTTTGCGACAGACCATTGGCCATCGCCAGTTTCTGGTCAATATTGACCTTCAGTCCCGCTTTATCAGGGTTTGAACGCTTATCCAGATTTTCGAAACTGGAATATTGTTTTGCCTGTTGCTGTAGTTGCTTGAACTGGCTATCCAGATAGGCACGACCTTGGCCATTGATATCTCGAATCCAGAAATCCAGCCCGTCAGTTTGACCTAAACCACTGACCGAAGCAGGCATCGTCACATTAATTTGTGCATTCGGATTGTTTTTAAAATGCTTTAAAGCACGTTCCCGAATGGCTTGTGCCGAGTTTTCATCGCCAGAACGCTCATCCCAAGGTTTTAAGGCAATAAAACCCTGACCCAAATTTTGTCCTGTGCCTGAAAAATTACGTCCATAACGCACCATCACCAGATTTACATTATCTTTTTCATTGTTCAGAAAATACTGGCGAATCTGTTCGCCAATCTCACGGCTTTTCGACATCGGTGCGCCATCCACCAGTTTAAACTGTACATTGAGAATTCCCTGATCTTCACTGGGAATAAAACTGGTCGGCAAGGCACGATAGAACAGCGCAAAAACACTGATCAGTGCAGCAAAAATGACGAGGAAAATCCCCTTATGCTCTAGGCTAAGCGTGGATAATTTTAAATAACCATGTTTTAAGCCATCCAGTTTTTGATTAAACCAGACCGCCCATCGGGCAGGTTCCGGATTGGGTTTTAAAATCAGGGCACATAAGGCAGGCGTTAAAATCAGGGCCACAGCCAGCGATAAAGCCATGGCTGCAACCAAGGTAATGGAAAACTGGCGGTAAATGACCCCGGTTGAACCGCCAAAAAATGCCATGGGAATAAATACGGCTGTCAGAACCAGGGTAATCCCGACCAATGCCCCACTAATTTCCTGCATGGATTCCAGCGATGCCTCTTGAGCCGTCAAATTTTTCTCATGCATCAGCCGCTCAATATTTTCCACCACCACAATGGCATCATCTACCAGCAAGCCGATGGCCAGAACCAAAGCAAACAAGGTCAACGTATTAATACTCAATCCGAGTACATACAAGACTGCCATCGTACCCAGCAATACCACAGGTACAGTAACCGCAGGAATCAGAGTTGCGCGCCAGTTTTGCAAAAACAGGAACATTACCACAATCACCAGCAACACGGCTTCGACCAGGGTTTTCACCACCTCCTTGATGGATTCTTTGACAAATGGCGTATTATCACGTGGATAAACCAGTTTATAGCCTTCAGGAAGCTGCTTCGAAATCTGATCCACTTCAGCTTGAATCAGTGCTGAAGTCGCCAAGGCATTGGCACCTGAAGCCAGCGAAATCCCCATCCCGGCAGAAGGAAAGCCGTTAATGGTGTTCATGGATTGATAATTTTCTGCACCCAGTTCAACCCGGGCGACATCTTTTAGATAGATGAAACTGCCATCACGCGCAGATTTGACAATGATATCTTCAAATTCTGGCACTGTTTTTAAACGTGAGCCTGAAGTGACCTTGGCATTTAGATACTGGTCTTCCACTGTAGGTAAATCACCCACCGCCCCTGCTGCGACTTGGGTATTTTGAGCTTCAACCGCAGCGCGGATATCACTTGGTATTAAATTGTATTGTTTTAATTTTAACGGGTTCAGCCAGATACGCATCGCATATTGCGAACCAAAGACATCCACCTCACCAATGCCGTCTATACGTGCCAGATCTTCTTCCAGATGGGTCTGCATATAATCGGACAAGGCAATGCTGTCACTTTTACCCGAGGCATCATACAGGCCAATAACCATATGCGTATCACCCAGTGACTTGAATACATTGACCCCCTGACGTTGTACATCATCCGGTAAGCGGTTCAGCACACCATTAATCGCATTTTGTACCTGAACTTGCGCCGTATCTGGATCGGTACCATTTTCAAAACTGATATTAATGCGGCTGCGACCAGATGAATCGCTGCTGGAACTAAAGTACAGCAGATGATCAATGCCTTTAATTTGCTGTTCCAGAACCTGAGTGACACTTTCTTCAACCGTTTCTGCTGAAGCACCATTATAGCTGGCACTTACACTAATACGTGGCGGTGCGATGTCAGGAAAGCGCTCTACAGGTAAATTCAACGTTGCAAACACACCAAAAGCCATCAAGATGATGGCTAAAACACCTGCAAAAATCGGTCGATGAATAAAAAATCTAGACAACATATGTCCTGGTCACTTCATGTAAGGTATAAAAAATTCAGCTCAATCATTGAATACTTAAAATGATTTATTTGATATTGATAATCAATGACAGAAGTATAAAAGCCAATCATATTTAACAGAAAAATCAGACTTTGCCTTAAATAAGGAGAAAATATGAAGGAGATTTTTTTATGCAATCATTACAGCGAGCAAATTTTGCTCCTTACAGATAGTTTTTACTTTTTTATGTAAATCTCTTAATTAAATTGAGTTAATTAATTTTGAATTAAGCAATAGTGAATATGATGGCATAAATTCTTCAATGTATATGTGCAATGAACTCTTATTCTCCTTTTAAGGGCAAGACAGGTTTTAAACGGGTATGCAATGCTACACAGTATTCACTTGCTGGTTTTAAGGCGGCATTTAATCATGAAGCCGCTTTTCGTCAAGTCCTATTGCTTAATACCATACTTATTCCTAGCAGTTTTTTTCTGGAGCTTACTGCGGTTGAACACGCCCTCATAGTTGCGGTCTGTTTACTGGCTTTAATTGTAGAATTATTTAATTCGGCGATTGAAGCCGTGGTTGATCGTATTTCTTTAGAAAAGCATCCACTTTCAAAAAACGCCAAAGATATGGGAAGTGCTGCGCAGTTTGTCGCGCTTGGCATGATCTTTTTTGTTTGGCTGATTATTTTGCTTAAGTAATTATTTTATTGCATCAATCGTATAGCTTGAAAAAGTCCCACTTTTCACAGGTACTTTTTTATATCCCATTTTAAATTTTAAAGCGTAAAAAAACCCTGCTCGCGCAGGGTTTTTTCGAATCAGTTCAGTGCTTATGCAGAGAATTGGTTCATTGTGTTTTTCGCATCGTCACCCGCTTTAAGCGCGTTGTCACCAGCGAAGATTTCTTTGTGGTCGTCACCGATGTCAGAACCAGCCATTGCCTGGTGTTTAACACATGCGATACCACCGCGGATTTCTTTACGTTGTACGCCAGCAACATAAGCCAACATACCTTCAGAACCGAAGTAACCTTGAGCAAGCTCGTGAGTAGAAAGAGCAGCTGTGTGGTAAGTAGGCAAAGTGATCAAGTGGTGGAATACACCTGCTTCACGAGAAGCATCTGCCTGGAATGTACGAACTTTTTCGTCAGCTTCAGCAGCTAATTCAGTGTTGTCGTACTCAGCGCTCATTAGTTTAGCGCGGTCGTAAGCAGATACGTCTTTACCTTCAGCAACCCAACGGTCATACGCTTGTTGACGGAAGTTTAAAGTCCAGTTGAACGATGGAGAGTTGTTATAAACAAGTTTCGCATTTGGAACAACTTCTTTAACACGGTTAACCATGTGAGCGATTTCAGCTACGTTTGGAGTCGCAGTTTCGATCCAAAGCAGGTCAGCACCGTTTTGAAGGCTAGTTACACAGTCAAGTACAACGCGGTCGATTTGAGTACCTTCACGGAACTGGTACAAACCAGAAGCAAGACGTTTAGGACGGTGAAGTTTACCATCACGTTTGATCAGGATTTCGTCTTCAGTTGCTTCAGAGATGTCAATTTCTTGAGTGTCTAAGTAGCTGATGTATTGAGAAGCGATGTCGCCTGGCTCTTTAACCACTGGGATTTTTTGAGTCAAGTCAGCGCCTTCAGAGTCAGTACGTGCAACGATGATACCGTCGTCAAGACCCATTTCCAGGAATGCATAGCGAAGTGCGTGGATTTTCGCGATGAAGTCTTCGTGTGGAACTGTTACTTTACCAGCTTGGTGACCACATTGTTTAGCGTCAGAAACCTGGTTTTCGATTTGTAGTGCACAAGCACCCGCTTCGATCATTTTCTTAGCTAGTAAGTAAGTCGCTTCTTCGTTACCGAAACCAGCGTCGATGTCCGCAATAATTGGCACAACGTGAGTTTGGAAACCGTCGATTTGTGCAGTGATTTCAGCAGCTTTAGCAGTGTCGCCCGCTTCTTGAGCTTTTTTAAGCGCACGGAACAAGTCGTTAAGTTCTTTCGCGTCAGCTTGACGTAAGAATGTGTAGATTTCTTCGATCAATGCAGGTACAGACGTTTTTTCGTGCATAGATTGGTCAGGAAGTGGACCGAATTCTGAACGAAGTGCAGCAACCATCCAGCCAGAAAGGTAGATATAACGGCGTTCAGTCGTACCGAAGTATTTTTTGTTCGCAATCATTTTTTGTTGTGCGATGAAACCGTGCCAGCAACCCAAAGATTGAGTGTATTTGCTAGAGTCAGCATCATAAGCAGCCATATCACGACGCATAATCGCAGCTGTATATTTAGCAATGTCTAAACCGGTTTTAAAACGGTTTTGCATTTGCATACGTGCAGCATCTTCAGCACTGATGTCTGCCCAAGTGTTGCCGAATTTCGCTTTTAATTCGCGGATTGCATCAATCGCTGTTTGGTATGTAGTCATGATATTTTCCTGTAATAATATTAGGATTTCATCAAGCGAAGGCTAAAATCATACTCATATTATTTGTTTAGATTTAGAGCGCTTCGTTAAGATGAACACAGATTAGAGGGAGTTAAAAAATTAATCCAATATCCTCTGTTAATTCTCAGTATTTATTTAAAAAATATGTAGATCAAAGTCGTATTATATTTATGTTTCAAAATTTTAAACCTCTGTTTTAACTTATTTTATTAAAAATTAGCAAAATCGAATTTTGATTACAAAACATTCATTTTGCTGATTTTTTCTTCATTAGACTTAAGTCTTGCCTGTTCATCAAAAAGCTTGATTTGTCATTTTTAAAGCAAGTTTTGCACATTTTCACATCATCTTTTCAAAATACACCTGTATATTATTTACCCTATTCATATTTTGAGTTCTTTGAATGAGTGCTTTTGCCTTAAATTAACTAACTCGCCTGATCGTCGCTTGTTTATCTCATATTAGTAAAATTTTTATTGCTTCTATCCTTGTATTAATTCATTTTAACTATATCAAATCTGCCCTTATCTCGTTTCTTTTTTCGGCAATATTCCTACACAAGCCTTGTTGCTTATGGCATAATCGAAATAATTTCATGAGTTTATTTTCGGTATTTCTTGTATGAATCTGGAGCGGGTCGACCTCAACCTATTAATATATCTTGATGTACTGCTTCGCGAAAAAAATGTAACGCGTGCTGCAGAACAATTGGGTGTCACCCAACCTGCAATGAGTAACATTTTGCGTCGTTTACGCAATTTATTTAATGATCCGCTGCTCATTCGTTCTTCTGAAGGAATGACCCCAACAGAACGTGCTTTGGAATTACAACCGCGTATTCGCGATGCACTTTCTGATTTGTCCATGATTTTAGAACCGCGTACCGAATTCCGCCCTTATACTTCTAATCGTGTTTTCCGCATTATGACCTCGGATTATGCGGAAGCGACTTTAGTACCACGTTTGGTTAAAGCATTACGCTCCGAAGCACCGAATGTTGTACTCGACTTCTTGACCCCAAGTGACGTGTCTTACCGCGATATGGAACAAGGTAAAGTTGATCTTGCGATTAACCGCTTCAATGAAATTCCACAAAGTTTCCACCAGGTCCTGGTATGGCGTGACAGTTTTTCGTGTTTGCTTAACAACAAGCATCCTGCGGCAGGGAATTTAAACCTTAAAAGTTATTTAGATGCACAACATATCTGGGTTTCTAAAACAGGCATGGGCGTTGGCTTTGGCGTCAATCCGGAAAAACAGGCCGGTTTGGGCTGGATTGATCAGGCTTTAGAGCGTATCGGGCAAAAACGTAAGATTTCGGTCTTTACCCGGCACTATCAAATGCCAGGACTATTGGCAGCCAATGTAGATCTGGTGGCGACGCTGCCTACACGTATTGCTCGCTTACAAGCCAAAAATCAAAACTTGCTGCTGAAAGACCCGCCCTTCTATATTCCCGAGTTTGAATTGAAGATGGCATGGTGTCCGTTATTACATCATCACCCTGCACACCGCTGGTTACGTCAGCTGATTTTATACGTTGCACGTCAAATGATTGAAGAAGAAAATCGCGAATTTTTAAGCAATAATTCGCAATTTTCCCACTACTAAATACGATTTTTCTTAACTTCTTCTTTTTTAAGCTTATACTGTATTGACTTGGGTAGTAATTGTCTTACTACCTGAAGTTCTTTTGTGTTAAAAATATTCATAATAATGATGATCCACAGGTGGATTTGTGAGCCTCTTTCAAAATATCGTCATCATCGTCATCCTTATTGTCGGGGCAGGTTTTTTATCTTTAACTGAAATTGCCCTTGCGGGTGCACGTAAAGTTAAACTTAAAATCCTTGCTGAATCGGGCGAAGAACGCGCTCAAAAAGTATTAGATTTACAGGAAAATTCAGCCGATTTCTTCGCAGCATCGCAAATCGGTTTAAATGCCGTTGCCATTTTAGGTGGTATTCTCGGTGAAGGTGCCTTTCGTCCTTATTTTCTTGAACTGGTCACAGGTTTTTATCAAGGCCCCTGGGTAGAAACCATCAGCTTTACCCTATCATTTACCTTAGTCACTTCACTGTTTATTTTATTTGCCGATTTAATGCCAAAACGTTTGGCCATGATTGCGCCGGAAAAAATTGCAGTATCGGTGATTAATCCGATCCAAATTTTTATTACTGTCTGCAAGCCTTTAGCCTGGTTTATCAACACGATTGCCAACCTGTTATTCCGCCTGTTTAAAGTCAATACCACCCGTGAAGACAATATTACCTTTGCGGATATCTCTGCCGTGATGGATGCTGGTGCCCAAGCCGGTGTATTGCAAAAACAGGAACATCACTTTATTGAAAACGTGTTTGAGCTTGAAGAACGAAACGTTCCTTCAAGTATGACCACGCGTGAAAATGTGGTGTTCTTTACGCTCAAGGAGTCAGAAGCCAGTATTCGTCAAAAATTGGCAGAATATCCCTATTCCAAGTTTCTGGTATGTAGTGAAAATATTGATGATGTAATTGGCTATGTGGATGCCAAAGATATTCTGGTGCGTATCCTTAACAATCAATCCTTATTACAATTGAATGAAAATACGATTCGTAATGTACTGACGATTCCCGATACATTGACCCTGTCTGAATTACTCGACCGTTTTCGCTCAACCAAAGAAAAATTTGCTGTTGTGATCAATGAATATGCCTTGGTGGTCGGTGTGATTACCTTGTCTGACATTATGATTACCGTGATGGGTGACTGGGTCACGCCAATTGAAGCGGACCAGCAGATCATTAAACGTGACAACAATTCCTGGCTAATTGATGGCAGTACACCGATAGAAGACCTGAAACACGCCCTTGAAATTGATGAAATGCCAGATGAAGAAAATTATGAAACCTTGGCCGGTTTTATGATGTATCGTTTACGCAAGATTCCCCGTCCTGCGGACACCGTCATTTATGACAACTATAAATTTGAAGTGGTCGATGTTGATCATTTTAAAATTGACCAACTTTTAGTTACGCGTCTTTTAAAGGAAGTGGAAAGTAACCATACTGAAAAACCAGAGTAATCTGGTTTTTCTAACTTTTTCTAAAACAAAAATAAGAATGGAATAAACTGATGAATTTTTCGTTTATCGCCCTGCTCGCCTGCCTGAGTTTCTATTCAGGTCTTTATCTGATTTATTATTTTTTTGCCAAGCAACCACAGTCGCTTCTCCTGATACTTGCAATTGTATTATTGATCTTTGCTTGCTGGATTACACCCTATGGTTATGAACGCCAACGTAAAAGTTATGCTCAGACCATGCGTTTAGGCGAATATCTTTATTATCCTTTGATCACCTGGTGGCGACTTTTTATTTGGCCAATCAGTGCCTTGTTAGCATGGTTTTACCCATAAAAAAATTAGCAATAAAAAAGCACCTCAAGACAGTACTGGCCCACAGTTCTGTTAAGGGTTTTTATTTTGCTGAAAACGGTTAATTTCGAATTAGAATCATATAGATGAATTTTTATGAAGTCTATGTGTAGGCATTCGTTTGTTAATCCAATAGTCGTTATTTTCTTTAATTTTTTACTGAGAAGAAAGCTTAAAATTTCACAGATAAGTTAAAGTCTTTCACAGCCACACATTTTCAATAGAATCGAAATGTATTTGTGTGAGCGATGTCTTACTTTTGACAGACCAGAAAAATGAGAACTCAAAATATATCCTGAGTTCGCAACAAAAGCCTTTATTCCCCATACACAACATCCTGAGCCAGTTTTAAGCACTGCTTTAAAACGCAGCGCAAGGAATGGGGAATGTGTGGCATCCCTGCCACATTCATCAATCCAAAGTTTACTTAAATTATGGGACAGCAGAGCCTCACGGTGCTTTTTTAATGTCCAGTTTTAATATTGTGCAATTAAAGCATCTAAAACAGCTTGATAGTGAATGGAAATGTCATCTTCCAGAATCTTGTAAGCATTGTCGAACTGCACCATTGGCCAGCCCTCTTTCCAGAATGGAAAAATATTATGCAAGTCATGGGTCACAATCGCATCTTCACGGGTAATTGCCTGGGCAATTTGCGATAAAACCTGAGCTGTTTCAGCACCATCAATCGCCATGTAATCAATACTATGTGCTTTTAAAATACGAATGCGGTCTTTTTTATAACGAATTTTTTTGCTTTGCGCTTCATTTAAATGCAGGGCCAAAGTGACGGCTTCAACAAACTTACTTTCAAAACTCGCATTCAAAGCAACTAATGCTTCTTTATGTGCTTCTTGACGACCGGCTTTACCACCATTACGGATAATCTCTTTCGCTTCAGTATCGAGCACATCGCTTTTCATGGACTGTAAAATGTCTAAAATTTCGATATCGCTTAAAGATTCAGGAGATTGATCAGTCATGAACTGTCCTTGGACAAAATAGGAAAGCGCTATTTTCGCATAATTCCTGATTGAATACAGGAATAAAATTAAGCGTCCGATTCGGTTATTTAAATGGTCTGAAACCTGAGCCCAAATTAATTACGGTAAGTACAATATCTTGCACTCTTTACACCTATACTTAAAACAATATATTTATATGAAATAAATTAAGATAAAATTTAATATTCCAAGATCACTTAAGAATTTAGTTCAATTTAAACAACTCAATAGAAATTATTGCTTAAATAAAGATCGTTGTAAATTATAGAATTTTTTCTGTTAAATAATGCCAAATCCTTTATATTAACTCTACTTTTTATGTGTCTTTAACTCTTATGCTCAGTAATAAACAAACTGCACTTTTTTTAAAACAATTGCGGGAACAGTACCCGGCAGCGTTTAAAAGAAATTATTTGTTTTACAGTATGCTCAAAACCAAAGGAATTTTAGATGAACTAAAAGAGCTAATTCCCTGGGTTTTAGCCGCGATGATTTTTATCTCACTTTCGATGAGTTTAAGTCATTTCATTGCCATGCAGTTTCCGCAATTGAATGCTTTTCGCGCACAAGGCATTGCGGTTCTTGCTATTATGTTGCTGTTTATGTTGTATACCCCCGTGGTCATCAAACAGATTAAACATAGCTCTACGTCTTTATATCAACAACTTCGTCATACTCCGGTTAAACTGGCTGTACTGATTGTGCTTCAAGCGCTGAATATTGCCTATATTGAAAGCACGGTTTTACAAATTATTCTGTTTTTCTTTGCCATGAGTGTTGGTTTTGTTCATTTTTACAAGGAAAATATGTTCCGTGAAGCGACTCAAAACGAGCAATATTATTATCTGCAAGAAACCCGCCGCATTTGTTTTTGGGCCTATAAACAAGTAATAAAGATTCAGTTAAAAAGCCTATTCTTGAGCAAAAACTCCCCTGCACTTCACGCGCTACGCCAACAAGAAAAACAGTTTATCGATTTACATATAAAGCTGATTCGTTATGAAAATGAACTGTGTAAAACACATAAGCATATAGATGTCGAAACTTATCTAGATAGTTTGATGTAGAGTTCATCAATTTTAACGGCAAAAATTTAGTTAAAGTACTATTTTATAGCGTTAAACACATGAATCGATTGAAAAGAAAGCAAATACACGCAAAGCTACTTGCCAAGTTTTATTTCGTCCACTATTATTGCGCACATGCCCGAGTGGTGAAATCGGTAG
>DKLL01000071.1 GCA_002455755.1 Acinetobacter sp. UBA6641 | reverse complement strand
TGAGTGCCTTGTTTATTATTGTGGCAGCAATTCTCCTACTCGGACCGCTCATCGCGATTCACGAGTTTGGACATTATATTGTTGCACGTAAGCTCGGCGTTAAAGTTTTGGTTTATTCCATTGGCTTTGGACCTACCTTGCTCAAGTGGACTTCTAAAAAGTCGGGCATTCAATATCAGCTTTCAGCATTGCCATTAGGTGGTTATGTAAAAATGCTGGATGAACGTGAAGGCAGTGTTGCCGAGCAAGATTTACCTAAGGCGTTCAACCGTCAGCATCCCTGGAAACGTATTGCAATTGTAGCTGCTGGACCATTAATCAATCTGGTTTTTGCCGTGTTACTATTTTGGGTTTTATTTCTTCCATCGCAAGAACAGTTGAATACCCGTGTTGGTAAAGTGTTACCAAATACGCCGGCAGCTACAGTGCAAATGCAGGTGGGCGATAAAATTACCCAAGTGGATGGCACCTCAGTCAATACTTGGGAAAAGTTAAATTTTGCCTTGGTAGATCGCGTTGGTGAAACCGGTTCAATTCAGATTCAGACAGATCGTCACGGTCAGTTGCAAACCTTTAATTTACCTATCCAGAACTTCCTAAAAAATCAGAATCAGTCTGCACTAGACAGTTTAGGCTTCTTGCCATACCGTCCACATATTGCTCCCATGGTCAGCAAGTTGAGTGAAGACGGTGCGGCAATTCGTCAAGGGATGAAAGAAGGCGATAAAATTGTTGCTATTGATGGCGTGAAAATGAATGATTGGTTTGATGTTGTTCAAGTTGTTCAGGCTTCACCAGAAAAATTATTAAAAATAGATGTATTACGTCAAAATCAGCTATTACATTTGCAGGTGATGCCACAGGCCAAGCGTGACAGCATGGGTAATGTTTCTGGTGTGCTAGGTGTACAAAATAGCCCCGGGAAAATAACCATTCCTGCAGAATATAAGCAAACCATTCAATACAGCCCGACTGAAGCATTGGTTATGGCGGTTGATAAAACCGGTCAAATTTCAGGTATGATTTTGAACTCGATTGTCAAAATGATACGTGGTTTAATTGGACTGGATAATTTATCTGGACCGATCACCATTGCCAAGGTGGCCGGGCAAAGTGCAGAAATGGGCTGGCAAACCTTTATCTCATTTATGGCCTTAATGAGCGTGAGTTTGGGTATTTTGAATTTATTGCCTATTCCTATGCTGGATGGTGGACACCTGGTTTACTATTTTATTGAGCTAATTCGTGGTAAACCTGTTTCTGAACAAATACAATTGGTTGGTTTAAAAATTGGTATGGTACTGCTCGGTAGCATGATGCTCCTTGCATTATTCAATGACTTCATGCGTTTATAACAACGTAAATATGTAATAAATTAACATCGGAAAAGACTGGCATGCAGCACACACATTTATTTATGCCTTTGGCACTCGTTAGTGCAATGGCAGCAGTACAACAAGTATATGCAGCAGATGAATTCATTGTCCGCGATATCAAAATTGACGGACTTGTTCGCTTAACGCCAGAAAATGTTTATGGGATGTTGCCTGTCAATGCTGGCGATCGTGTCAACGATGCGACTATTGCAAATGCAATTCGTGCTTTGTATGCTACCGGCCTGTTTGATGATATTAAAGCATCTCAACAAGCAGATATGCTGGTTTTTACCGTAGTCGAACGCCCGGTCATTTCAAAGGTTGAGTTTAAGGGAAATAAACTTATTCCTAAAGAAGCCCTTGAAGATGGCTTAAAGAAAATGGGTATTGCAGAAGGCGAGGTTTTGAAAAAATCAGCCTTGCAAACCATTGAAACTGAGCTTGAACAGCAGTATATGCAGCAAGGTCGTTATGATGCTGATGTTAAGGTAATTACGACTGCCAGACCGAATAACCGTGTTGATTTAACCATTGATTTCGTTGAAGGTAAGGCGGCTAAAGTTGTTGATATCAACATTATCGGCAATACCGTTTTTAAAGAAAGTGAAATTAAACAGGTTTTTGCTGTGAAAGAAAGCGGCTGGAGTTCGATTGTTACCCGTAACGATCGCTATGCGCGTGAAAAGATGGCGGCCAGTCTTGAAGCTTTACGTGCTTTATATCTGAATAAAGGTTATATCAACTTCAATATCACCAACTCAAGTTTAAACTTGAGTGAAGATAAAAAGAACATCTTTGTTGAAGTTGCGGTAGAAGAAGGCGAGCAATTCAACTTTGGCCAAAGCAAGTTCCTGGGTGATGCGCTTTATAAACCTGAAGAATTAAAAGCACTGCAAATCTACAAAGATGGCGAAACTTATTCTCAAGAAAAAGTGAATGCTGTCAAACAGCTTTTACTGCGCAAATATGGTAATGCCGGTTATTACTATGCAGAAGTAAATGTTGTTCCTGAAATTAATAAAGAAACCAAACTGGTTGATTTGAATTATTATATTAATCCGGGTCAGCAAGTGACTGTACGTCGTATTAATTTTACCGGTAATACCAAAACTGCCGATGAAGTATTGCGTCGTGAAATGCGCCAGATGGAAGNNCCGTACCTGACCAAGTGGATTTAAACGTCAATGTAGAAGAGCAGCATTCAGGTACCAGTACTTTGGCTGTAGGTTTCTCGCAAAGTGGTGGTGTGACCTTCCAGGCGGGCTTGAGTCAAACCAATTTCCTGGGTACAGGTAATAGTGTTTCTATTGATTTGTCGCGTTCAGAAACACAAGATTATTATAATTTAAGTGTGACTGATCCGTACTTTACCATTGATGGGGTACGTCGCGGTTATAACATGTATTACCGTAAGACCAAACTGGATGATGACTATAACGTCAATAACTATGTGACGGACAGTTTTGGTGGTGGTATCAACTTTGGTTATCCAATTGATGAAAACCAGAGTATTAGTGCAGGTTTGAACATTGATCAGACTGAAGTAACGACTGGTCCATATGTTTCTACTTATGTACGCGACTATCTATTGGCAAATGGTGGTAAGGCGACTGATACAGGTACAAGATGTGGTGTTGCTCTGGTTCAAGATCCAGCAACCGGGCTATTTTCTTGTCCTGCGGGAGCAGAACTTCCATTTGACAACAAGTTCAATGGTGAATTTTTAACCTATAATCTTAATTTGGGTTGGTCTTATAATACCTTAAACCGTCCTGTATTCCCGACATCGGGTATGTCACATCGCGTGAATGGTGAAATTGCATTACCGGGTAGTGATGTCGAGTATCAAAAAGTGACTTATGATGCCCAAGCCTTCCAGCCTTTGGGCAAGGGCTTTGTACTCCGCGGTTATGGTAAACTGGGTTATGGTAATGACTTGCCATTCTATAAAAACTTCTATGCCGGCGGTTTTGGTTCAGTACGTGGCTATGATAACAGTACTCTAGGGCCGAAATATCCTGGGGTGACTTTTAATGAAACTCAAACCCAAGATTATGATCCTGAAGAAGTGGGCGGTAATGCTCTAGTACAATTTGGTGCTGAACTGGCTTTACCTTTACCATTTAAAGGAGACTGGACACGTCAGGTTCGTCCGGTACTGTTTGCTGAAGGTGCACAAGTATTTGATACACAGTGTGATATTCCAATAGGAAACCTATACCTGAATTCGAGTAATACTCAAGTCAATGCGAAACAGTATTGTGAGGATAATTTCGGCTTTGATGCAGGTAATATGCGTTATAGCGTAGGTGCAGGTTTTACCTGGATTACCATGATTGGTCCATTATCTCTCAGCTATGCTTATCCGTTAAATGAAAAATCCGGTGATAATACTAAAAATATCCAGTTTGAAATTGGTCGTACTTTCTAAGTACGACCTTCAATGGGTTTAAAAAAGGATAGTTGCATGAAAAAAATAGTAATGAGTCTGGTACTTGCCGGTTTGGTAAGTACCTCGGCGGTACATGCTGCGGGTTATGGTGTAGTTGATTTGGAAAAAGTGGTAGAAAATAGCACTTATTTAAAACAGCAAAATCTTTCTTTACAGCAAAAAGTCAAGCCGCAAACCACCAAGCTGGAACAGTTGGCTAAAGAACTGGAAGCTCTGCAGCAACGTGCTCAACAAACTCCTAATTTATCCGATGCTGAAAAGCAGAAAATGTCTACGCAATTTCAAACTCAGCTAAAAGAGTTTAATACGCTTCAGCAAAGTGTACAGTCGACCGTTCAATCTACGATTCAGCTGATGAATAAGACGCTAGATGGTCGAATCAAGCAAGTGGCAGAACAATTGCGTAAAGAAAACAACTTGGATATCGTTTTGAATAAAAATTCCGCGCTTGCTTATGACTCTAAGTATGATTTAACTGATAAAATGATTCAAAAGGTTAACGTCATTAAGTAATCAATGAATCATAGACAATTTCGCTTAGAAGATCTTGCTCGCCTGGTACAGGGCGAGCACGTTGGTCAGTCTGATTTAATATTGGAAGGATTGGCAAGCCTGGATGTCGCTGAAGCGAAACATATTGCATTTGTAAACGCTGATAAATATCTGGATCAGGCACGTGCTTCAAAAGCAGGTGCCTTAATCGTTACTTCAACTCTAAAAAACCAGTTAGAGATGCACTATAACTTTATTGTGGTTGATAATCCTTATCTTGCTTTTTCCACCCTGACTCATGTATTTGAAAAGAAAAATCAGCATCAGGGGATAGAAAGTACAGCACAAATTCATTCTTCTGCCATAATTTCCGATAGTGCCTATATTGGGCATTTTGTGGTTATTGGTGAACATTGTGTAGTAGGCGATGACACCATCATTCAATCACACGTTAAAATTGATGATGATGTTGAAATTGGCAAACAATGCTTTATTGATTCACATGTCACTATAACCGGGGAAACCCGGATCGGTGACCGTGTCCGTATTCATGCCAATACCGTAATTGGTGGGGAAGGCTTTGGTTTTGCTCCCTATCAGGGTAAATGGCATCGTATTGCGCAATTAGGTTCAGTGAAAATCGGAAATGACGTAAGAATTGGATCAAATTGCAGTATTGACCGGGGCGCACTCGATGACACCATTCTGGAAGATGGGGTCATTATTGATNNCCATAACGTAAAAATTGGTGCAAATACAGCACTAGCTGCAAAATGTGGTATTGCAGGCAGTACCACAATTGGCAAAAACTGTGTACTGGCCGGAGCCGTGGGTGTGGTTGGTCATATTAATATTGCTGATAATGTCACAATTACCGGTATGTCAATGGTCACAAAAAGTATTTCTGAGGCAGGAAGTTATTCTTCTGGCACACCTATGCTGGAAAGTTTGCATTGGAAAAGGGCCGCGGTACGCTTTAAACAATTAGCAGATGTGCCATTGACCCAATTACTGAAACGGCTTGATCATATACAGGCTCAAATCGAGTCCCTTGAATCAACTTTTAAGCGTAAATAGATTATGATGACTGAGTCGAATACTCCTGCATTTACGAAGCCTGAATTGCCAATGCACATTCAACAAATTCGTGAATATTTACCTCACCGCTATCCATTCTTATTGGTCGACCGTATTGTTGATGTGACTGATAATGGCATTGTGGGTTATAAGAATGTTTCAATCAACGAAGAGTTTTTACAGGGACATTTCCCGGGCTATCCGATTATGCCAGGTGTATTGATTGTGGAGGCATTAGCTCAAGTCTCTGGTATACTTGGTTTTATCATGAATAATGAAAAACCAGGCCCGGGTTCATTGTTTCTTTTTGCGGGCGCTGAAAAGGTTCGTTTTAAAAAACAAGTCGTTGCTGGTGACCAATTGGTATTAAAAGCAGAGTTGGTTATGCACAAACGTGGCATTTACAAATATAATTGTATAGCCACAGTGGATGGCGTTGTAGCAACAACCGCGGAAATTATGGTTTCGCATCAGAAAATAGAGCAGGCATGAGTAATAACGATTTAATTCACCCAACCGCCATTATTGACTCATCTGCAGTCATTGCTGCAGATGTACACATTGGTCCTTATTGTATTATTGGGCCACAGGTCACCATTGGTGAGGGCACCAAGCTGCATTCACATGTGGTTGTGGGTGGCTATACTCGCATTGGGAAAAACAACGAAATATTCCAGTTTGCGAGTGTGGGTGAAGTTTGTCAGGATTTAAAATATGCGGGTGAAGAGACCTGGCTTGAAATCGGCGATCATAATTTAATTCGCGAGCATAGCAGCTTGCATCGTGGTACGGTTCAAGATCAAGGTATTACCAAAATTGGTAGCCATAATTTACTGATGGTCAATACGCACATTGCACATGACTGTGTAGTAGGTGATCATAATATTTTTGCCAATAATGTCGGTATTGCTGGACATGTACATATTGGTGATTATGTGGTGGTCGGTGGAAACTCAGGTATTCATCAATTCTGCAAAATCGATTCTTATAGCATGATTGGTGGTGCATCCTTAATTTTAAAAGATGTTCCTGCTTATGTGATGGTATCGGGCAATCCGGCACATGCCTTTGCTATGAATGTTGAAGGCATGCGTCGTAAAGGATGGTCTAAAAATGTCATCCAGGCCTTACGTCAGGCCTTTAAATTGATTTATAAAGAAGGTTTAACCACTGAGCAGGCAATTCAGCAGATTCGTGATGAAATTCTGCCAGAAGTACCAGAAGTGCAGCTCTTGATAGATTCTTTGGAACAATCGAAGCGTGGTATTGTTCGTTAATTGAATATGCTGCTCAATAAAAAAGACACCTATGGAGGTGTCTTTTTTTTGTCTTTTATTTTTTTAGATATCCTACTTCTTCAGATTTAGGATAATTTTTTTGCAGTTTGGTTTTAAGCTGGTTGGCAAGCGTTGTATTGTGATCGACATCTTTGGCTATATTGTAAAGTTGATATAGAGAGCGTGATGCCTTTGCAGAATTGGGATATTGATTGACCACAATATTATAGTTCTTTTTGGCTTCCACATAATTGGTCGGCTCAATCGCCAGATTAAATTCAGCCAGCCAAAAATAGGCATTGCTGATGTAGACACTATTGGGGTGATTCTTGATAAAGTTTTGCATGGGGGCAATGGCTTTTTTTGCACCGCCTTGTTTATAGGCATCCAATGCGACAGTATAGGCTGCTTTATCTAGTTCAGCTGAAGAGGGTTGAGCACTAGCAGGAGCAGTTTGTTTCGCTGCTGCGGTAGTCGCCAGATTTGGGGGTGTTGGGGCGGCTACTGGGGCTGGGATGTTTTTACCGGTGCTGGGAGATGTATCCTGTTGGTTATCCTCCTCTGGCGCTGCGCTTTCTGGATCTACTTTTTGTTGCAGCAGTTCTAGACGTTGATCCAGATCGGTGTATCGATTGGTCAGTTCATGTTTCAGTTGTTCAATTTGGTTATCCTGTTCTTCAATTTTCCCGCGTAATGTACGAATATCATTTTCTAGTTGCTGGTTTTTTTGCATGATTTGCCAATTCAGGTTGGTTGGCACATTGGCCACAGTTGCACCTGAGTTAATGGCAACATTGTTGGCACTCAGGTCATTAGCGTTATTTTGACTCAAGCCGCGTGATTCAATCGGAACATTGGCATAAAGTGAAGCGGAACTCAATAAGGTGAGTACACATAAAGCATGCTGTTTGAGCATCATAAAAACATCCATTTTGTATTCTTTGCTACTTTCTAAACCCAAGGTTTTAAAGCGTAACCATTTAAAAGACATGACGACATTAAAAACGTCCGGTTCATAAAATGCAATATGTGTTTACAATCTTGTCGTAGTCTTAAAGTAATGGATTTAACTGATAAAAAATATCCAAAAATACTGTTTTTAATCAATATTGTTTTTTAAATAAACAAATAAAAGCAATGTTGCTGGAAAATGGGTTTGAACACTTGCAAGTTAATTAAAAATCTCTATACTCTGTTCTTGCAATGGTAGCCCTGCCGGTTACTTCGCAATTGTACTCCACGAACCCCGCCAGGACCGGAAGGTAGCAACGGTAGTGGAAATATGATGTGCCGAAGGTTTGCTGGTAGGGTTGCCACCACATTTATAATTAAAAAAATGACCCAGCTCTCTTTTCCCTTAGTTTCCTCTATCATTTTATATTTTAAAATTACACGTACTATTTTCTATGTGACAGTGATGCTGATTTCCATTCTGATTGCGTTGTTACTTATTCCATTTCAATCTTTTGGCCTCAAGATTTTCATTTCTTTGTTGAGCGCAATCATCTGCTTACTGTCCAGCAGTTATATCATTCGGTTATGGCACTATAAGATTATTTTGGATGATTGATATTTAACCATTCGTGGCTTAAAAACTATAATCATTGACCTGGTACAA
>DKLL01000198.1:18031-19636 GCA_002455755.1 Acinetobacter sp. UBA6641 | reverse complement strand
TTTGAAGCATATTTGACATTCACTAAAAGTGAATTTTGAATAAGCTGGTCTTTAATCACATAATTGAGAATAAATACAGAAACAATAAATAAGCACGAAACACTGATGATAGTCGAAATCAGGATCAGTTTACGAAGATTTAATTTAAGTGCTAAAAGAATCTGTTTCAAAAACCTGACCCTGAAATAGTGTGACTATATTTACATTTTATAACATATTTATTGATAAGATTAACAATGATTTAATCATGAATTTCGATTTAAACAGTGCCAAACCAATCGGAGCTGTGCTTTTGTAAAAGAAAGTCCGGATGACAGCATCATTATATACACCAATACTCAAGCAATGCCCTGTGCGCTTAATTTTTATATCCGAAAAAAGATCATCTTTTTATCTAGGCTACACTTGCTGCTAAATCTGGTTTGGCGATTGGACTTCAATATTTCGTTATTTTTGCACAATAAATGTCATCAACCCTATTTTCCTGACAAGACTTCTTAGCATTTTTTATGCATAATATATCTAAAATAGTGATTTAGTTTTGGATATGTCAGATTTAAATTCTCGCTTAACGATGTTATTACCGGCTTGGCGATGGCTGCGTACATACAATTATGACAAGTTTAAATCTGACCTTCTCTCGGCCCTGATTGTCATCGCAATGCTGGTTCCGCAAGGTATGGCCTATGCCATGCTGGCAGGACTACCGCCCATTACGGGACTATATGCCAGTATACTGCCCATGATCATTTATGCCATGATCGGGAGCAGTCCGACCCTGTCTATAGGCCCGGGCGCGATTATTTCCATGATGACTTTCGCGACCCTTAATCCCCTGTTCGAAGTAGGTTCTCCTGTTTATATACAGGCTGCCTGTCTACTGGCCGTAATGGTTGGCGTTATTTCACTTTTATTAGGAATCTTTCGATTTGGCTTTCTGATTCAGCTGATCAGTCATCCGGTGATCAAGAGTTTTATTATTGCTTCTGCGCTGCTGATTGCTTTGGGTCAATTCAAATTTCTCGTCGATGTTCCTTTGAAAGCCAATAATATCCCTGAGTTTGTACTCAGTGTTTGGCAATATATTACTTACAGCAATCTGGCATCTTTGATTTTTGGCCTGCTTGCACTCATTTTTCTGATTTATCTTCCTAAAGTTTTACATTCTAATGCTGTGCAAAGCCGAATAGGTTCGACGGCTTTTCTGACTAAAGCCTTGCCTTTAAGTTTGGTGGTGATTTCAATTGCAGCGGTCTATTTTTTAGATTTAAAAGCTGTAGGCATTAAAACGGTAGGAGAAATCCCTTCAGGTTTTCCCCCACTGAGTATGCCCTACTGGAATCTGGATCTGGTCATTACCTTGTTGCCAGGTGCGGCAATGATTGCCATGATTAGCTTTGTCGAATCACTGTCCATTGCCCAGGCGACTGCCTTGCAGCAACGCAGTCATTTAAATAGTAACCAGGAACTGATCGCGTTGGGGTTATCCAACTTAAGTGCCGGTCTCAGTTCCGCATTTCCGGTCACCGGAAGTCTGTCACGCACGGTGGTCAATGCAGATGCCGGTGCCAAAACTCCACTGGCAGGCGTGATTTCATCCCTGCT
>DKLL01000198.1:0-18014 GCA_002455755.1 Acinetobacter sp. UBA6641 | reverse complement strand
GAGAATCTGACCTTTTTAAATGCCAATACTTTTAAAGGTTTTCTGATTAATGCTGTGAGTCAGTATGCTGATTTAGAGCATGTTGTCATCAACTGCTCCAGTATTAGTGCCATTGATCTGAGCGCGCTGGAAATGCTTGAAGATCTGAATGCCGAGCTCAATAAACTGAACATAAAACTGAATTTTTCTGAAATTAAGGGTCCGGTCATGGATAAATTACAACATTCAAAACTGCTGAAACACTTAAGTGGCAAGATTTATCTGTCCAATTTTCAGGCCATGCAAGAACTTTCCCCGGAAGTTTTTTTAAGATCAATGAGATAAAATAGCTTTTACGTTTTAATGAAAGACTAAAATAAAATGGCTTAACAGAATTTAACCCAGCAGAACAATCAGAAGCATTTGTATTATTTGAATATTTCAAAATATGACAAGAATTTGATTAAAAACTGAAAATATCGACTTTAAAAATAAACAGTTAGTTTTTATATGGAAATAATTTTTTAGCAAGATCATTTTTAGGTATAAAATGCCGCATATCTTTGTATTTTTTTAGTCCTCGTATGTGTGACAAGGCACCCTTATGTTTTCTGCTTTAATGCGTTTGAGTTTAGTCTCCTGAATTATTATCGCCATTATTTTAGGTATTGGTGTAGCTGTTTTGTTTCCTAATCTGGCTCCCTACTTAAGCCTGTTGGGTGACTTGTTTATTAAAGCACTTAAATCTGTTGCACCTATTTTAGTTTTTGTCTTGGTCTTATCTTCAATTGCTAATTTTAAAGTCGGACATAGCGCAAAAATCAAACCCATTATGCTGATGTACGCTGTTGGAATGTTTTTGGCTGCATTAAGTGCAGTCATTGCCAGCATTATTTTCCCAAGCACCTTATTTCTGGACCTTCCAGCAAATGCTGATCTGCAACCACCAGGCAGTCTCATCGAAATCCTGAAGAATCTTCTCTTAAGTTTTGTAGCAAATCCTGTTGTGGCAATTAGTGAAGCAAACTTTATTGGCATTTTGGCTTGGGCTGTTGCTTTGGGTGTGGCGTTCCGTCACTCATCAGACAGCACCAAAACCTTTTTAACCGATGCTGCAAATGCCGTAAATAGCGTAATTCGTTTGGTGATTAATTTCGCCCCGGTCGGTATTTTTGGTCTGGTCGCGGTCACTGTTGCTGAAGCAGGATTAAGTACCTTTGAAAGCTATGCCCAATTACTCACTGTATTAATTGGCACCATGTTCTTTGTGGCATTGGTGATCAATCCAATCATGGTGGCCTTTGTTACTCGAGCTAACCCTTATCCGCTAGTTTTCAAATGTCTACGTGAAAGTGGCATTACCGCGTTCTTTACCCGAAGCTCGGCAGCCAATATTCCTGTGAATCTGGATTTAGCCAAGCGTTTAGGCGTGAATGAATCTACAGCAAGTGTCGCTATTCCACTCGGTGCAACGATTAACATGGCGGGTGCTGCAGTCACCATTACTGTCTTGACACTGGCAACCGTTAATACTTTGGGTATTTCGGTTGATTTCACCACCATGCTAGTTTTATCTGTACTTGCATNNGTGGCCTGTTTGGCATTAGTTCAGATATTGCCATGCAGGTGGTGGCGATTGGCATGGTGATCAGTGTGTTGCAAGATTCGACTGAAACCGCATTAAATTCTTCAACAGATGTGCTATTTACTGCTGCTGTTGACCGCGGTTTGGATTAAGATAGTCATTATTAAGTATTTTTTATGACGTCATGCCTCTTCAAACTTTACCGCTGTGGGTTCAATTAGGTGCTTTTTTTCTTGCAATGAATGCAGGAATGATTAACGTCCTCGGGCTGGTGACCGTGTTGCATCAGTCCGTTTCACACATGACCGGTAATGTCAGCATGTTGGCCATGGCGTTACTCAAGTGGCAACCTGAACAGATCCTCTACTTGATTTTAGTTGTCCTATCTTATGTGATCGGTTCCTGTTATAGCGGATTGATACTGGGAAATACCCAGTTTAAGCTAGGAAGCCGCTACGGTTTACCTTTAAGCCTGGTGGCTCTTTTTATTATGCTGTGCTGGTTTTTATTGCCCTATTTCCCTCGTTATGCCTTGCTTTGGGCATGTGTAGCGATGGGTGTGCAAAATGCCATGGTCAGTCATTATAAAGGCACCATCATCCGCACGACCCATTTATCGGGTGTTTTGACCGATTTGGGTTTGGCGTTAGGCTACAGGTTACGTGGTTTAGAAGTAGAACGTCGACGCATTATTCTTCATTTGCTCATTTTATTTGGATTTTTCATTGGCGGTTTGCTTGCGAGCCTGATATATCCTTATTTAAAATTAAACTCATTCCTTATCCCTGCGATGTTAAGTTGGACACTTAGCTCGATTTATTGGGTTATTTATTATCGTTATCGACAGACTCAAGAGTAATATTGGAATTTATTATGGTCAAAAATGCATTACAGGCTCAATTGCTAAAAGCCGGTTTAGTTGATAACAAGAAAGCAAAAAAACTGTCTAAACAGGCAGTCCATGAGCAACGTACCGGACAAAGCAACGAAGCTGAATTAAAAGCCAAAATTGCACAGGATCAGCAAGAGAAACTGGCTCGCGATCAGGCACTGGATTTAGAGAAAAAACGCCTGCTACAAGGTAAAGAATTAAAAGCTGCCATTGTTCAAATGATCAACCAGCATAAAATCAGAGATACCAATGGTGAAGTTTCCTATCAATTTATTGATGACAATAAAGTCAAAAAGATTTATCTCAATCAGCAGATTTACAATGCCCTGGTTGCTGGTTCCTTAATTATTGCCAAAGAAGCTGAAAGTTACGCTATTTTACCCAAAGCTTTGGCAGAGCGGATTAACGACAAAATGGAAGGTTTCATTATTGTGAATAATTCCGAGAAAAATGAACAGACTACAGATGAAGAAGACCCATATGCAGCTTATGTCATTCCAGATGATTTAATGTGGTAATCAGTTAAAATAAAAAAAAGCTCCCGCACCGGGAGCTTTTTAATATCCACTAAAACAATTATTCGAGAGGTAGAAAATCAAGCTGCCTGCATTGTATTTGCCATCAACTCAAGAATAAATTGATCAAAGCGCTTACCCTGTTCAGGCGAATGCTCCCAAATGCTGCGCCCCAAGTCCTTAGCTTCATTAAAAGCTTCATCCTCATAAATAATGGTATTCAGAAAATATGCACCTGGAATGTCTTTAAGCAAATTCTGATTCGCTGCAATCTGTGCTATTTCGATCTGTTGAGGAACACGCGTCAGTACTCCATACACTTTTAACTGGGTATTGAACTGCGAAACACTGATTGCCAGTTGCAGCATCTCACTGTACATATCCTGATCTTCAGAATCTACTGACATGGGAATAATCAGTTTATCTGCCTGCATCAGTACCGAGCGCAACGCATAAGTATCATGCCCGGCAATATCAATGACGATATCATCATATTGAGCTTTTGCTCTCTCAACGCGATGCACCAACTCATCTGGATGATCCTTTAAAGAGATATGTTCAAAGTCAAAACCTTTGCGATGCCAGCTAACCCATTCAAAATTTTGTTTGTTATCATCGGTATCCATATAAAGCGTGTTGCCTTGAAGATGCAGATATTCTGTCAGGTTCATCGCCAAGGTACTTTTTCCTGAACCTCGCTTCGGACTTGTTACCACAAAAATTGTCATATTTATTCCCCACTTTTTAATTTAAAAATAATGTATTAAATACTTAAAATAATTGTGGTTTTAAAATGAACGATTCTACGTAAAAAGTCAAAATTCATTTAGATGATGTAATTACTACCCATTAAGAGATTTCTGACGATTTAAATAAGTAGTCATCAGCATGACCACTGATGAATAAATTTCTAAGCATCAGAAAATAGTGCTCTAGTTATTTCTGTATCTTTTACAAGGCTAATATTTAAGATTAGGAGGGCGCGCTGAAATAGATATGTTTTAATACGTTATCCAAGGTTAATAAATAATCACTAAACCTATAAACTATATAAAATTCTTATATTAAAAGAGAAAGATCAGTTGCAACAGTTTTCATTTATACAAAATATTCAGGATTGGTCAGATCAATATCCGTGGTTAGAGATGCTGACCTCCTTAAGTATTCTAATTCTACTGGCAGTTCTCGCAAATTTTATTGCCAAACAAGTGGTGGTTCGAGGTATTCGCAAGCTCGTTTCAAAGATGAAATGGGCTAATTCGAGTATTTTCGCTGAACATAGCGTCATCCGCCGGGTTTCCAACATTGTGCCTGCCATTGTGATTATGAACGGTATTATCACTGTTCCGCATCTTTCAGAAAAAGTCATTGTTTTTGTTCAAATGGCGGCACAGGCGTTTATTTTTCTCACCCTTGCTTTGGCCATCAGTGAATTTTTAAGTATTTTCAATCTGGTTTATCAACGTAATCCCAAATCAAAAAACAAGCCGATTAAAGGTTATTTACAGCTGGTTAAGCTGATTATTTTTATTGTCTGTGGCTTGATGATTTTGGGCACCTTCCTCAAAAAAGATGTCTTTACCTTGCTGGCAGGTTTTGGTGCCATGGCAGCAGTATTGATGCTGGTATTTCAAAATACCATTCTCTCTTTGGTCGCGTCAGTACAGATTTCATCTTATGACATGGTGCGAATTGGTGACTGGATAGAGATGCCGTCACTGAATGCCGACGGCGATGTCATTGATATGTCATTACACACCATTACGGTTCAGAATTTTGACAAAACTTTAACCACTATTCCCACCAATAGACTGGTCACAGATACTTTTAAAAACTGGCGCGGTATGGCGTATGCAGGAGCTCGGCGCATTAAAAGATCAATCTTTATCGATCAAAGCAGCGTGCATTTTATGACCCAGGCTGAGCAGCAAAAGCTGAAAGAGTTTTTATTGCTGGATCAATATTTAAATAGCAAACATGATGAGCTGGAAAGCTTTAACCAGCAACTCTCCAACCAATCTTTATACAATCAGCGCCGTTTAACCAATTTAGGGACCTTCCGCGCTTATGTTGAATTTTACTTAAAACAGCATTCCGGCATCGCGCAAAATCAATCGCTGATTATTCGACAATTACAACCGACCAGTGAAGGTTTACCGCTGGAAATTTATGCTTTTGCAAATACAACGGTATGGAAGGATTATGAAGCGATACAGTCTGATATCTTTGATCATTTGCTTGCTATTGTCCCTGAATTCGGTTTAAGAGTTTATCAGGCGCCATCCGGTGCTGATTTCAGGCAATTCGCAGCACATTCGACAAATCAAGGCGAATCAGCTTCCTGAAGTTTTAAACTAAAGCTAACGCTGCCATATTTAAAGTCTGATGCCGTTACTGTTAAACTTGAATGATTCAGCTCAAGATAAGGCATCCCCGTTCATGCAATTGATATGGTTTCGACAGGACTTGCGTATACAAGATCATGCTGCACTTTGGCATGCGACTCAATCTGGAAACTGTATGGCCTTGGTGATTCTCTCACCTGAGCAATGGCAACGCCATGATGACAGTCCTGCCAAACAAATATTTTATTTACGCCAACTGGAAACGCTTAAATCACAACTGAATCAGCTGAACATCCCATTACTGATTAAACGGATTCCTTTATGGAAAGATGTCCCCAAGGAGATGCTTCAGCTTTGTCTGCGCCTTGGTATTGGCACTGTACATGCCAATATCGAAATTGGAGTGAATGAATTAAAACGAGATGCTCAGACACAACAAAATCTGGAAAAGCATCAGATTGCCCTTGAGCTTTATCATGATCAGACGATTTTTGCTGTGGGTTCAATCTGCAATAAATCCAATCAGCCTTATCAAGTGTTTAGTGCTTTTAAAAAACGCAGTTATGAATTACTTGGCATTGGACTACCGCAATGTTATCCAGCGGTCGCAAAACAGGAAAAGATAGCTCTGAACCTGGAAGTGGAAAATACAAAAATCAGCGCATCAACCTATATGCCAAGTCATGAATCGGATCAGTTACAGCAGCTTTGGCCAGTGACTGAAGACTATGCGCTGGAAATTTTGGACAATTTTATTGATTCTAAACTGGAACATTATCAACAAGAGCGTGATTTCCCTCATCTCAATTCAACCAGTCAACTATCTCCGTATTTAAATATCGGCGCAGTTTCAATCCGGCAGTGCTTACAAGCCGTGTTTAGAAAGCAAAACGGCTATTTCCATATAGATAATGTCGGACAACAAACCTGGCTGGATGAATTGCTTTGGCGCGAGTTTTATCAACATATTCTTTATCATTATCCTGCCGTTTCAAAACATCAACCGTTTAAGACCAATACTCAAAAGATTGAATGGCGAAATTCAGAGCAAGACCTGATTGCCTGGCAGCAAGGCCAGACCGGAATTCCGATTGTCGATGCAGGTATGCGCCAGTTACTGCAAACCGGATGGATGCATAATCGGGTACGCATGATTACTGCCATGTTTTTGACCAAAAACCTGCTGATTGATTGGCGACTGGGCGAAAAATGGTTTATGCAGCATTTAATTGATGGCAATTTGGCAGCCAATAATGGTGGCTGGCAGTGGTGTGCTTCAACTGGCACAGATTCGGTGCCCTATTTTCGAGTTTTCAATCCTGTCTCTCAATCACAAAGATTTGATAAAAATGGCGATTATATCCGCACTTGGGTACCGGAGCTGGCGCATCTGGATGCAAAAAAAATTCATGAACCGTATGCTTATGAACATGATCAAACCTTACATTACCCGCAGGCAATCGTGGATTTAAGCCGATCGAGAAAGCGCGCCATAGAGGTTTTTAAGGCGATACAACTCTAGCGATTAGAAATATTCGCAGCATACCTTCTCCAATTAAACCCAAATCCACTGTTCTGAAATCTATCCTGTTCATTTCAGCTTAATATTGCTCCAGGAAATCGGTAATCCCGAGATAATATTCAAGCTGAGATTATTTTAAGTGTAAAATAAACTTGGTTAATCAAGTCACTGAATCAATTTAGATTGTTTTTATTTAAATCAATAATCTTTTCAGTAATCACTATATTGGATAATGGTAACCAGACCAAACCCCGCTTGATTTAAAATCTTTTCAAAAACCTGTTTAACAATTGTTTTAGTGCCATAGGAACTTTTCGCAGTGACTTTAAGAATCAGAATTTCAGTCATTTGCTTTATTATTATAATTAGTTTAACAAATAAAATAAAAATCTTTAAATTATGTTTAATTTTAGTTTATATATGTATTTAAATATAAGTTTTACGTAATTAATTTAAATCAAATTAAAAAATGAAATCTATTAGCATAGTCGCAATTTATTTTGGCTTAATGATAAAAATTTATACTTTACCTTTTAATGTAAAAATAATTTTTTAAATCCTTCTTTTTCTGACTAACGATGTAGCTGTTTATATGCCCATGACAGGAATTCATTTTTATTTCTTAAAGAGGGAGCCAGCTGAATATTGACGATTTCTCGACTTCCAAATTTACCAATCAGTTTAGAAGATGAATCCAATCGTATATCTTTTTGGTCATCTTCATGAATAATCGAAAAAAAATCCAACATTAGATCCAATTCACCTTTAGTTTTAAATTCTGGTCTCTCAGCGATAAAATTATATACTTGTTGTAACAGGTGAAAACTTGCCGTATTTTTCATTTTAATTCGTCCAGAAACGATTTAATTAATGTTCAATATAACTTGAAATAATGAGCAAATTAATTAGGCTATTTGTTATCCGATTGTTAATTATTTTTTATGAAATTTATTTATATTTCAAAAAATACTTTATAAATTTATAGTCATTGAATTATCAATAAACATAGTCAGCTACTGTTTTAATATTAATTCTATAGCTTACTTGCTAAATAAATTTTTTTACCGCGGTGATATGAAAAATTTAAGATATGAAAAAAAGAATAGATTATTTCATAATTTATAGAGCTTCAAATGCTTGATAGAGTTAATAAAAAATTAATTTATTGAAATAGGCAAAATTTCGACTCATGCATTGCCTCCAACACGTGATAAAATTAAAAATCAATATTTTTTACTTGTTTAATGACTGAGCATAAATTACTCAATACGATATTTCATAGAGCTTTCTCATGGTTAGACTCTACTAAACACATCAGGTTATATTTTTTTGCTTGCTCCCATCAGCTTTACAGTTCAAATAAAATGTTTCACTGATTCCAACAAGCTTTTAGATATTAGTTACATTATTATTTATACTATCAAAGCTCCAATAAACTTTAGCATATTTGGCATTTACTCAAGGAAATCATCATGTTCCAGTGGTTCGAAAAACTCGTCGATCCTTATCCATCTAAAGGTTTAAACGAACCACTTCCAACCCGTTTTTTTCCTTTTGTCTGGCAAGCCGCCCATGGAGTACGTCCTTATTTATTGTTACTGGTACTCTTTACTGCAGGAGCTGCAAGTTTTGAAGCCTTCCTGTATTCAAAAATTGGCGATCTGGTCAACTGGTTAAGCAAAAGTCAGCCTGAAACTTTTTTAGCCGAACATACACAAAATTTGACCATTTTGACCTGCATTTTATTGGCCAATATTTTATTTGCCAGTATGCAGTCTATTATCAAGCACCAGATTCTCTACAGTACTTTTCCCATGCGTTTACGCTGGCGTTTTCATAATTTACTGTTACTGCAAAGCCTGGATTTTTTTCACAATGACTTTGCCGGGCGTTTATCGGCCAAAGTTATGCAAACCTCGCTTGCAGTACGTGAATTCTGGGTGATTTTAGGTGACATGCTGGCCTATGTACTGATTTACTTTGTCACCATCAGTTTTGTGCTGGGGTCAATTTCCCCACTACTGATTTTGCCTTTGCTGCTTTGGCTGGTGCTGTTTATTTCTGCTGCCTGCTTTTTTATTCCACGTTTAAGCCGAATTTCAAGTCAACAGGCCGATGCCCGTGCAGTCATGACCGGTCGGGTTACGGATGCCTATACCAATATTCAAACCGTCAAATTATTTGCCCATGCGGGCCGTGAAAGTAAATATGCCAAAGAGTCCATGCAAGACTTCATGATCACGGTGTATAAACAGATGCGTTTGGGTGCCCAGTATGAAATCAGCATCAATTTATTGAGTGTAGTTTTATATGTCGGAGTTTTAGGCACCGCCATTTGGCTCTGGATCAACGGTCAAGCCGAACTCGGTATTATTGCAGCAACTACCGCCATGATTTTGAAACTCAATAGTATTGCAGAGTTTATGATGTGGCAATCCTCAGCCCTGTTTGAAAATGTCGGCACCATTCAGGACGGTATGAAGACTTTAGGACGGCCGGTTCACATTCAAGACAAAGCGCAGGCTCAACCTTTACAGGTACAGCATGGTGAAATCAAATTTGAAGATGTCAGCTTTGCTTATCAAGATAAAAATGTGATTGATCATTTTAATTTAACCATTAAACCGGGTGAGAAAATTGGCATTGTCGGGCGATCTGGTGCAGGAAAATCCACGCTGATTCAACTGTTACTGCATTTTTATGATATCAACCAAGGTCGTATTTCGATCGATGGTCAAAACATTGAAGATGTGACTCAGGACAGTTTGCGTAAAAACATTGCTTTTGTGACTCAGGATACCTCCTTGTTACACCGTACCGTGGCTGAAAATATTAAATATGGTCGCCCCGATGCAACAGATGAAGAGATGTTCGAAGCGGTGCGTAAGGCCAAAGCGGAAGACTTTATTCCACAGCTTACTGATTTGCGTGGCAAAACTGGATATGAAGCTTATGTCGGTGAACGCGGCGTCAAACTGTCTGGTGGTCAGCGTCAGCGTATCGCGATTGCCCGGGTATTTTTAAAAGATGCCCCTATCCTGATTTTAGATGAAGCCACCAGTGCTTTAGATTCTGAGGTAGAAGCGGCAATTCAGTCCAGTCTGGATGAATTGATGCAAAGCAAAACTGTAATTGCGATCGCGCATCGACTGTCCACCATTGCGCAAATGGATCGTCTGGTGGTTCTGGATGAAGGCAGAATTGTAGAGCAAGGTACGCATGATGCACTGGTTGCATCAGGTGGTATTTATGCACATTTGTGGCAACGACAAAGCGGCAGTTTTTTGATAGAACAACAGGCATTGAAGAAAAAGGATGTGCATTAATGCTGTATTTGGAAGATATAAAAGTCGGCGATCGTTTCATTAGCCGTGAATATGAAATGACCTTGGAAGAAATTAAACAATTCGCCCATGCTTATGATCCGCAAGTGTTTCATACCAATGAAACTCAGGCCAAAGAGCATCCTGTTTTTCAGGGCATTGCTGCCAGTGGCTGGCACACCTGTGCAGTGACCATGCGCTTATGGACGGAGTGTTTTCCGGTCGCTTATGGTCTGATTGGTTCAGAGTCCAGTCTACGCTGGCCACGTCCGACACGTCCTGGCGATAAGATTCATGTGGAAGTGGAAATTGTGGCAATTACGCCATCAAAAAGTAAAACCGACCGCGCTATAGTCAGTTATGTGACTCAGGCATTCAATGAGAATCATGATGTATTACTTATTTCTACCACTAAAATTTTGGTCTTCAAAAAAGACTATCAGCCTGACTAATGTGCAGGCTTTAAAAATATTGTCGAACAATTTTAATAGGATAGTCTTCCAATTCATGCCAATATGGTACCGAAAAATAGAAAAACGAATAAATGCAATGGATGGCGCATGAAAACGATTTCTCCAAGACAGGATCAAGGAATACCAGGTGTTTATGGACTGCTGCTGTTAGATGTAGTCTCCCGCTGGGGCTATACTGCTGAAGCACTCTTTACCCCTTTTCACTTAAACAGTGAGCAATTGGCAGATCCTAACTTTCGTATTCCGACGCCCATTGCCAATGAGCTGNNACCCAGATGCGTATCTCGATTCATGGCTTTATCGGTTATGCCATTATGACGGCACATGATATTACCGATGCCCTGATTCTGGCCAACCGCTTTATTCAGCTACGTCTGCCTTTTTTACAGCTTTATTTTTCCACTTTTGGTGAAAAGGCCACGCTGCAATTGCAATGTGACTTTGATCTTGAACCCTTACGCACTGAAATCGCCATTGCCCTGACCTTTGGTATTATTACCATGGCCAAAGCCCTGACAGGTTGTGAAGACCTGTCTGGAGAGATTGATTACGATTTTCCAAAACCTGCCGGTTTTGAACGCTATATGGCAAAATTTCCGTCACATCAGTTCCGCTTTGAACAGCCGCATTTATTGTCCAGTTTTGATAAAAAATATCTGGGCCTAAAGATGGTCAATGCTGACCCGATTGCCAGCCAGATTGCGATTAACCAGTGTGAAGCAGAACTGTCTGCACTAGGTGAACGACGTCGCCTGGCCATGCGTGTGCGTGACATTTTGACCAAGTCGGAACAGCATTATTTAAGTATCGAAAATGTTGCAGATCGGCTGAATATGTCGGATCGTACTTTAAAACGCCAGCTGGCAGCCGAAGGCACCTCCTTTTCCACTTTGGTGGATGAAGTGCGTTATCGGCATGCAACGTCCCTGCTTTCACGAACGGACTACACGCTAGAGCAGATTGCCGATGAAATTGGTTATAGCGATGTCGCGAATTTCAGTCGTGCATTTAAACGCTGGAGTGGACGTAGTCCTAGCAATTGGCGTAAAGATCCTTATTTATAAACTTTTGTTTTTATCAAAAAACATGTATAAAACATGACAAAAATGATTTGAATATTTTAAAGGAGTCATCCATGAATCACCCTTCAGAATTAAAGTACGCCAGTACTCACGAATGGGTCAAAATTGAAGGTGATCTGGTTATTACTGGTATTTCCGACCACGCACAGGATGCTTTGGGCGACCTGGTCTATGTTGAAGCGCCAGAAGTCGGTCAGCAAATCACTGCCGGTGAACAGGCTGGTGTAGTCGAGTCGGTTAAAACGGCTTCTGATATTCATGCGCCTGTTTCAGGTGAAGTGGTTGAAGTGAATTCGGCACTTGAAGATGATCCTGATTTTGTCAATGATGACCCGTATGGCAAGGGCTGGATTTATAAAATCAAGCCAAACAATATGGCAGATGTAGAAAAACTACTTTCAAACAGTGAATATGAAGCAGGTTTGTAAGACTGTTTTAAATAAAAAAATCAGCCCTTATGGCTGATTTTTTTATGGGTTATTTTTAATTTTTAAAAAAATATCAAATAGTGATTATTTGGTTAAATAAAAATAAATATTTAGGGTATTTTTTCCAAATTATTATTAAATTCCTACAATTTTTTTTCACATAAGCGTATACTGTTCAAGTACTAATACGACTTTTTGACTAACCTTAAATAAGAATAACAATCTGAAAATCATAATTCCTCTCACAAGCCTGATAAGTCGTATATCCGATTGATGCTGATCTAGGTAAATTATGTCTGCTGCAACTGTGCCACATTTATGGAATAAGTCTTTTATTTTATGTCTACTAAATAACTTATTCTTATTTATATTTTATTTCGCTCAAACCACCATTTTGCCGATTTATATTCTTAACGAGTTGCATGGCACTATGGCTCAAGCTGGTTTGGCCATGACTCTGTTTATGGTCTCGGCGATTGCAGTACGGCCTTTTAGTGGTTTGATTATTGAAAAATTGGCGTAAAAAAGACCCTTTATATCTCTGAAACCTTATTCTGCCTGTTTTGTCTGACCTATATGCTGGCAGACAATTTAACGGCATTGCTGTGCATTCGTTTTTTACACGGGATCTGGTTTAGTATTTTAACTACGGTCATTGTTCCGATTGTCAATGACTTTATCCCGGCTGAACGTAAAGGCGAAGGTATGGGATATTTCCTCATGTCGATCAATCTGGGCATTGTTCTTGGGCCGCTTATTGGTTTAAGCCTTATCCAAACCCTGCCCTATGTGATGATCTCCGGAATTTTAGCGGCATTTGTGTTATTGGGCTTTATCTTCTGTTTTATGATTCCACTCAAAAATAAAGTCATCTCGCTCGAAAAACCGGACAAACGCAAACTTAGCCTTCAGGATTTTATCGAGAAAAAAGCGGTTCCTGTCTCCCTCATGGCATTAATGGTTTCCTTTGCCTATGCCAGTATCATGTCATTTATTTCAACCTTTGCAGCATCGAAACATATGTTGTCTTATGCCAGCCTGTTTTTTGTGGTATTTGCCATTTCGATGATGATACTGCGTCCGGTTACAGGAAAAATCTTTGACCGTAAAGGTGCGAATTATGTGGTTTACCCGGCCTTAGGCCTGTTTGCATTAGGTTTACTGGTGCTTAGTCAGATTGATAGTGTGTCAGGATTCATGCTTGCCGCTGTACTGATTGGGATGGGGTTCGGTTCTGCCCAACCTTGTCTGCAAACCATTTCCATCCAACGCTCTGCAAAACATAGAATTGGTCATGCCACCTCAACCTACTTCACCTGTTATGACATTGGTATTGCGCTGGGATCATTGATTCTAGGTAGCGTAATTGCTCATTTTGACTATGGCATTGCATATATGCTGTGTGCAGGGATGATTATTTTAAGCCTGCTTTTCTATAAACTGGTAGTCGACAAATCCCCTGTGACAGACTTATAATTCTATCTATACATAAAAAAGCATGTTTGAAAACATGCTTTTTTAATTCATGACTCAGCCGCATGGTTATTCAGGAGCAGCTTCTTCTGATTTTTCTGCACTTGGGTCTTGCACCATACTAAATCCGCTATTTTCAGCCGGACTGGCAGCATTCTGCCGGTTACTTTTCAATTTAATCTGCAAGCGCAATTCATTCATGGAATCGGCATTGCGCAAGGCTTCCTCATAACTGATCGAACCTTCATTATATAAGTCATATAAAGCCTGATCGAAAGTTTGCATACCCAGTTCACGCGATTTCTTCATGATTTCTTTTAATTCATGAAATTGGCCTTTAAGGATATTATCGCCAATTAATGGCGTATTCAGCAGAATTTCAATGGCCGCACGGCGACCGCGTCCATCCTCAGTACGCACCAAGCGCTGTGAAATAATGGCTTTCATGTTTGAAGATAAATCCATCAACAATTGATTGCGACGTTCTTCCGGAAAAAAGTTAATAATTCGATCGAGGGCCTGATTGGCATTATTGGCGTGTAAGGTACCCAAACATAAATGCCCTGTTTCAGCAAAGGCAATGGCATGTTCCATGGTTTCAGTATCCCGGATTTCACCAATTAAAATCACATCGGGTGCCTGACGCAAAGTATTTTTCAAGGCATTGTGCCATGAATGGCTATCTACCCCGACTTCACGATGCGTGATCATCGATTTCTTATGCTTATGTACATATTCAACCGGATCTTCCACCGTAATAATATGCCCGGCAGAATTTTCATTACGATGATCAATCATGGCGGCCAAAGAAGTCGATTTACCCGAGCCGGTAGCTCCGACCACCAGAACCAGTCCACGTTTAGCCATCATCACATGTTTTAAGGATTCAGGCAGTTTTAACTGGTCAAAATTTGGAATTTCCGCGGTAATGGTTCGGATCACCATCCCCACTTGCAATTGCTGCTGGAAAACATTGATACGAAAACGCGAAACATTGGGAACGCTAATCGCGAAATTACATTCCAGCTCAGTTTCAAATTCCTGCCGCTGCTTCTCATTCATCAAACTATAGGCAAACAGCTTGGTCTTGTCCGCAGTCAATGTCTGTTGACCAATGGGTTTCATTAAACCCTGATGCTTAATGCTGGGTGGAAAGTCTGCTGAAATAAATAAATCCGAGCCACCATATTCCACCACCTTGGTCAGCATATGGAACATTATTTTGCGTGCTTCTTCTAGTAATTCTGTACTATACATATTTTCCCCGATCATGCAAAAACGCATGAATTTTCATAGCAGGCTCATGCCAATATATTTTGATTTTATTGTGCAGCGTTTTTTTTAAAGCCTCAAATAAATTTGATTTATAAAGAAAATATTTTTTAGCAATTATGTGACTTATTTCAATAAAACTAAAAATAAGATCTAATGGTTAATTATTCTAAAATTTATCATTCAAAAGCCTATCCATCGAGTAAATCACATTCAGCAATCAGGAAAGATCAAGGTTAAGCACAAATGATCTTTCTCTCCTTTTTTCCAGCCTTGGAAATAAAAATTTAAATGGGTGGTTGAAAGCTGTTTTTACTTTCAGCCACTAATTGGATTCATCGCTTAACTATATTTCAAGCTGCATTTCAGCTTGGTCAAAGAATCATGCGTTAATCCGGAGAGAGTGCACCGGATTTGGATTGTTCCAGCATGGAAATTTGACCGCTTTCTGCCTGTAGAACCGGATTGATGCGACTGCTCTTTAACTTGATCTGTAAACGCAGTTCATTGCTGGAATCCGCATTACGCAAGGCTTCTTCATGAGAAATGATCCCTTGATTGTATAAATCAAAGAGTGCCTGATCAAAGGTCTGCATGCCCAGCTCACGCGAGCGTGCCATAACGGTTTTTAACTCATAAAATTCACCCTTACGGATCAGGTCAGAGACCAAAGGTGTATTTTGCAGTATTTCGACCGCAGCACGACGACCTGTGCCATCCTCTGTTCGGATCAGGCGCTGGGAAATCACTGCTTTCATATTGGCAGATAAATCCATCAGCAGCTGATTACGGCGTTCTTCCGGAAAAAAGTTAATGATGCGGTCTAGGGCTTGGTCTGCATTATTGGAATGTAGCGTGGCGAGACACAAGTGCCCTGATTCGGCAAAGGCAATGGCATGTTCCATGCTGTCTGTATCACGGATTTCGCCAATCACGATGACGTCCGGAGCCTGACGCATCGTATTAACCAGTGCGTTATGCCAGGAAATACAATCTACGCCAATCTCTCGCTGGGTAATCATCGACTTTTTATGCTGGTAAACATATTCCACAGGATCTTCGATGGTAATAATATGCCCCTCGGTGTGGGTATTACGGTAATCAATCATGGCCGCCAGCGTTGTAGATTTTCCGACCCCCGTTGCGCCAACAATCAGCACCAGTCCTCGTTTTTCCATAATCACCTGTTGCAGCGAGCTTGGTAATCCCAATTGCTGAAAGCTTGGAATATCAGTGGTAATCGTTCGGATCACCATACCTACATTATGCTGTTGCTGAAAGACATTAACCCGGAAACGGGAAATACCAGGTACGCTCATACCGAAATTGCATTCCATGACCGATTCAAATTCCTGGATCTGTCGGGGACTCATCAGGGCATAAGCAAATAAACGGGTTCTATCTGCTGTCAGTTTTTGCTGACCAAATGGCTTCATCAAACCCTGCTGTTTGATACTCGGCGGAAAGTCTGCAGTAATAAAAGATCTGAACCGCCATATTCAACCACCTTGGTCAGCATATGGTGCATGAGTTTATGTGCTTCATCGAGCAATTCGGTTGTATACATATCGAAATTCCAAGAGTCATACCTGCCAGCTATATAAAAACGGCTTGAGATTGACCACTAATAAATTATTGTTATTGTTTATTTTTAAATCATTTATTATTGAATTAAATTTTTAAAAATCGTTTTAATCATTATTATCCGGCATTGCAAAAGAGGTCCTGCGCTGCATTGAACATCTGTGTAGATTCTGCTTATCAGCTACACCTGATATCGTCTTTCCCCAATGGATTGAGGAAAGACCTGAGCTTCAGTTTAAGCACTACGCTTTAAACTTTCGAGTCGCAGTGAATCAGCCATATTTAACAACAGTTGTTCGGTTTTTGTCCAGCCTAGACATCCATCGGTAATCGACTGGCCGTAAACCATCTCCTCAGAGATTTTTTGCTGACCATCAACCAGATGGCTTTCCAGCATTACACCACGGACATTGGTCTGCAGGCGTTCTGCCACAATCTGCTTCAACACTTCAGGTTGCAGCATTGGATTTTTCGAGCTGTTGCCATGACTGCAATCGATCACCAGTGCCGGCAATTCAGCAGCATGCTTGGCTTTAATTTTTTCAATTTCTGACAACTGGTAATTCGGACCGTTATTTGAGCCACGCAGAATCAGGTGAGCTTTCGGATTGCCCTGCGATTCTAAAATACAAGGTAGTCCCGATTGGCCCAACCCCAGGAATTGATGTGGATGAGAGGCAGATTGAATGGCATCCAGAGCAATTTGAATCGAGCCATCAGTACCGTTTTTGAAACCCATGCTGTATGGCATATGGCTTGAAATTTCACGGTGAATCTGAGATTCACTAGTACGTGCGCCAATGGCACCCCATGCCAGCAAATCGTCGAAATAGGCTGTTGCCATTGGGCTTAAGATTTCAGCAGCAATCGGCAAGCCCATTTCAATAATTTGCAAATATAATTCGCGGGATTTTTCCAGACCCAATTGCATATTGGATGAGCCATCCAGATCTGGATCATACAGAAAGCCTTTCCAGCCAATAGTGGTACGTGGTTTTTCAATATAGGCACGCATTACCAGGAAAATTTGATCTGCGATCTGATTTTGTAATTGTTGTAATTTTTGTGCATATTCAAGTGCAGCAACGGGATCATGAATCGAACATGGTCCAGTCACAACCATCAAACGATGATCTTTGCCTGCCAAGATATTTTCGACGGTTTTACGCTGGTCAGCAATTTGTTGCGCCAGTTTATTTGATAAAGGCAATTGCGCCTTCAATTGATGAGGCAAAGGTAAAGTGGTTTCTTTTGTGGTTGTTTGAGTTTGTTGTAAAACAGTATTTAAAGCATTCATTGGTCTTTCCTGGGGACTGTTACAGTCCAATCTTTTATTTGAGCGTTATGGGTCTAATGGATTGTGTGTGCAGAGTCATGAATTGACTAAAGTAAAACCAATAAAAGTTGCTAAAGTATGAATAATTTAATGTTTGCATGAGTAAGCTCCAAAAAGTATAGGAAAAATAAAGCATAAAAAAACCTGATCAGGGTTGCCGATCAGGTTATAAACTTGGGGGGGCAACCTTTTCTTGCCCGAACGC
>DKLL01000101.1 GCA_002455755.1 Acinetobacter sp. UBA6641 | reverse complement strand
TCCCCTGCAGTAATTATTGGGTGATCGACAATTGCTGTCATCCAAATTGAGGCTGATTCATTGAAATCAGTTAAATATCGCCAGTCATCTGCAGCTCGCAAAGGACAATGATAGTCAATCAATGTCTGTGCAATTTCCCGATCAACAATATAGGCCACAGCATAACAAATTCGCTGATAAAAATCTGGAGATACTTTTAAAATTTTCTGAGATAAAAACTCTTGATCTAAAATATTTCCGCGAACTTTTTGACATTCTTTCATACGAATGCCCCCTATACTGAACAAGGTGTTTGTAGGTAACTTAAGCGTAGTTAATGCTGCTAATAATTTTCCAATCGTTAAATCATCTGGAAGAATTGCATCATCTTCCATTATTAAGGCATATTGCTCATCTGTGGATAAAAATTCTTTTAATGCTGCTAAATGTGAAAGAGTACAGCCCACCATACTCGGTGAAAGTGGTTTAGATCGACCTTTAACACCCAACTCAAAATATTCTTTTGCGGAAAGATCCCCTCCCTTAATCCCAATTTTAGTCACACGTACTTGACCCTTTTCAAAAAAAGCTTGAGCTAAAAATTTCTTTAACCGGGGTGATTTTTCATCTTCAATACTTATGACAAAAATTTTCATTACAGCATCCCTTTTCATACTCATTGAATAATATCTAATGTAGAATTAGATAGATAGTCTTATATATTCCCTTTGCTTTGATGATGCGCACAATATTAAAAAAATGGTATAAATTCCAACAGAATCAACAGACCAAGAAGTTTAATTCTCATTGGTACATGCGCTTTGGCTGGCTTGATCAACCCTTAAACAGCCAGGAACAGTTACATGGTTTATTTGAAATCCATTCACCTGGAAAATTCACCTTCGCAGACTGCTTTTATGTGGAGGAAAATGATCGTCATTTTATTTTCTTTGAGGAAGTGGATAATGAGCATCCGGTAGGTTTTCTATCCGTATTGGAAATTTTCAAAGATGGACGCTATACAGAACCACAGACCATTTTAAAACTGGATTACCATCTGTCTTATCCATGCGTATTTAAGATCGAAAATGACTGGTACATGATTCCTGAAACCAGTGCCAATAGAACCATTGAACTGTGGAAATGTATCGAGTTTCCTTTGAAATGGGAAAAGCATTCCAATATTTTAGAAGGGATTGATGCCGTCGATAGCACACCTTTTTACCATGAAGGCATGTGGTACCTGTTTACCTCGACACGCAGAAACTGTAAAAAGTTTGGGGACCGTTTAGACCTGTTCTTTACCGAAAATATTCTCAATCCGGACTGGCAAGAACACCCGCAAAACCCGGTATGCAAAGGCCAACAGCAGTTCCGTATGGCAGGCAAACCTTTTATTTATAATGGCAAACTGGTTCGACCAAGCCAGGATTCACTCAAACGCTATGGCGGCAATATTGAGCTAAAAGAAATTATTCAACTTAGCCCGACGGTTTATCAAGAACAACTTTTAGAAGCCATTTTGCCAGACTGGAAGAATGAGGACGATGGCTGTCATACCATCAATGCCGAAAATAACTTTGTGGTCCTTGATGCCATTCGTTTATCTGCTAAGCAATAGCTAACTCTTTAGCAAATGCTCATAAATATTGAGCGTTTGCTGTGTCATTGCAGCAACAGTCAATTCCGCTTTGGCTTGAGCAAATAAAGGCTGAAAATCCTGCTGGGCATGTGCATTTAATGCATTTTGAATGGCCTGTTGCAACCCCTGTACATCGCCAATGTCAGCCAGATAGGCTTCAGGCAGCCATTCAATCACTCCATTGACCTTGGTTGCCGCCATGACTTTGTCTGCCTGTAAGGCTTCTACCATGACCAAGGGAAAACCTTCTCGGTCGGATGAAAGCACCACGACATCGGCCAACTGCAACAAATTACGCGCATCGGTTCGAAAGCCTAAAAATGCAACCCGGTTTCGCATATTCAATGCAGTCACTTGCTGTTCAAGTGTCTGCCGTAATGAACCATCGCCAACGATATACAAATTGGCATCTATGCTCTGCATGGCCTGAATCAATAATGCAATATTTTTGACTGGCTCTAAACGACCAATACACATCACATTTTTTTTGCCAGCATCCAAGGCAGGAAACTTCTTATCAATATCTGCTTTCAAAACCTGCTTTTCTGCATCTGTCAGGCTGGGCTGTGTATGCACGCCATTATAAACAATATGGGCTTTTTCTGCAGGAATACCCTGTGTCAGTGCTTTGCTGACTGCAATTACAGCATCTCCCACCAAATAAGCCGACTTATTCTTTTTTGTGCCATGAACGGTCGTTACCACTTTGAGATTGGCTAAAAATGGTCGAATCCGGGAAATCAGCTCCGCTGCCTTACCTGCCTGGGCATGCACAATGTCCGGCTGNNTCCTAGAAATAAGTTCAGCCGCCTTGCCTGCCTGGGCATGCACGATATCAGGCTGAATCTGCTGAATGAGCGATTTCAGTTGCCACAATAAAAAGATATTCCAGCGACTACGGGCAAAATCGAGTGGATGAAAATGTACATGTTGATTGAATTTTTCTGCATAACACGGATGCGCAATCATATGCACCTCATTCTGCAATGACATTTCATTAACCAAATTAAATGTGTGCTGTTCTAAACCTCCAACACCGCCACTAGTCGCCACAACCTGAACAATCTTCATGGCTTGTCCTGTTTATTCTTGGACGCATTTGGATACTGTTCAAACAGCTTGGCTTCTTTCAAAAAAGCATAAAATGCATTGATCATGCTGTTGACAAAACCGCGCCAGCCATTCAGGCAACTACGTCGGATAAAGTAGGATTTCAAGAAGGTCACCGGCATGACCAGACTCAATTTTAACAAGCTGGGCTTTTTGCCTTTTTGAAATTTTTCAGCAGCTTTCAAATTGGAATACTGGTTATTTTTTTCAACTTTGACAAAAATACTAGATTCACCGTAGTGATAAATATCGCCCTGCGCACGGACACTCTGACCATCCACAATCACATTTTCATGGACTTTATTTTCCAGGTCGTAATGTCCTGTATTTTTGCGAAAAAAGCGTACTTTGGCATGCTTTTTTGTATGTTTACTATTTGGTACGCCCAGGAAAACATCATTAATGGGCGTGATTAAAGCATCAATCTGATTGGCTTGAATAGTCTGTTGAATTTCGTTCTTCAACTCTGGGGACAACACTTCATCGCCATCCAGATTCAGCACCCAATCATGTTGACACTGCGCCAAAGCCAGACTTTTTTGTCCGGCATAACCCTGCCAGTCTTGGTGTGAAATACGCACATTAGGAAATGACTGGGCAATGGCATAGGTATTATCGGTGCTGCCAGAATCCAGAATAATCACTTCAGCAAAATCACGTACACTGTTTAAAGTGTCTTCAAGCCATGCGCCGCAATTTAAGGTGACGATATAAACACTACATGGAATACTCATAATTTATAACGTCCTTTGGCTAAAGCAATCCGCATTTGCAAGGCATTCATAGCCCCGTGTGTGCTGACACGAGGAATATTAAATTGATTATCTGCGGTATAGGCTTCGATTTTTTTGCGGGTAGATACGGCATTTTTAAAGCCGATTGCTTTGGCCATGTGCTGATGCTTTTCATTAAAACGGCCGAAGGGATAAGCAAAACTTGGACAGCGTCCCACCAGCTTTTCGACATCCTGTTTGGAAGCCTGCATTTCTGCAAAAGCTTGTTCATCGGACAGTTTCAGCAAATTGACATGATGCTGTGTATGCGCACCAAACTCGATCATGCCCGAATCAGACATTTCACGAATCTGTTCTGGACTGAGCTTTTCAATGCCTTCAATTTGTGTTGCCAGGAAAATGGTCGCCTTGGCATGGTATTTTTTCAGCAAAGGATAGGCATATTGATAATTATCTAAAAAACCATCATCAAAGGATAAGGCCACGACATTTTTTTGTCCCTGAAACTGATCCAGTTCCGAAACAAAACAGAATGTAGACTTCTTTTTAGTTAGATATTGCAGCAGTTGCTCAAACTTGGCCGGTGGCATATTCATGCCTGAAGCTTCTGCATGTGGCGTGACTTGATGCAGCATGACTATTCTTGGCAAACTAGCACTACGAAATGGCAGCCAAAAGGTATAATTTCCCAATAGATATAATACTGCTGCAAAGACGACTAGACCCAATACCACATACAGTAACCACATTATGCATATACCTCATGTGACCATTCATAAGCTTCGGACAATGGCTGATCAAACGTCACTTCAAGCATAAACTGGCTAATGCGTTTAGCATTAAAACTGTTGCGTGTTTTTTGCCAACCCGCTTCTGCTATACGCTTCGCCTCAAATGGATGTTCTGCATAAAATTTAATTTTTTCAGCCAAATCAAACTGATCATCAAAGTAAACGATTTCTTGATCAGTATAGAGTTTATCGAAGCCCGGAATTCGTGGACTAAATGTTAACAAGCCATTGCCTGTGAGCTGCACAATCCGGTCCGAACTATAGAGCGTGACATCATTTTTACGTGAATAGTTCAGTCCCATACGCGATTCAGACAATACTTTATAATAGCCTTTACCGTACACGCCCGGTTGGTCAAAACAGCCATAATACTGATATTGAATATGATTATTCTTTAAGGTATCGGCCAAATCTTTCAGGAATTTTTCACGCTCCGGCTCTTTATACACCACGCCACAGAAAATAAATTCCTTATCAATATTGCTTGATTCAAACTGTTTTAACTGCTCAACATTACGATGTCCCACATTCGGCATGTACGCCACTTTTAAATGCGGCTGCTTGAGCTTTTTCAGATACTCACCACCGGTAGTACAGAAAATGGCATCCAGATAGGGTGAAAATTCACGTACAAAACCGAGTTTCTGTTCCAGATACAGGGGATCAACGTACCAGAAAGCTATTTTTGTTTGTGGATAATGCTGCTTGATTTCTTTGAGTACATTCGGACTCATCAAGTCACTATGCCCCACTAAAACCAGGTCCGGCTCAATATTATCCACAATTTTTAGAATTTCTTTATTGGCCCAGTTCGCACCNNTTTTCAATAATATATCAGCAACTCGGGTTGCTTCATTCAGTTTTAAATTCAATAGATTATGATGGGTTTTATCGGACGATGTCGATAAAAGCTGATCTAACAACGTGGTAATTCTATCAGATTTCAAACGGTCTATCGCAATTATCCCCACCTTACAACCGGCTGTTAAAGCCTCAAAAATCATCGAGACACTGTCTTCTGTGACCCACACCGCTTCTGCCTTTTGCATTTCCTCAAAAATCCAGCCTGGTGGCGTGTCTTCAACCGGGAAAATCCGTAGTTGGCTTGCATAAGACTGGGCAGATAAATGTCCAAGAAATTCTTTAGGGGTACGGCGTGAAGTGGTTAAAATAATGTCAGCATTTGGATAATGCTGCACAATATTCTGAATTGCCTCCAGCACCTTTTGTTCATTCCACTGATGACGTTTAGAAGATCCACCCAAAGCAATCAAGATCCGATTGGCTTGATGACGCTGTTCATTGACAATCGGGTTTAAAGCCCCCTGAGTGGTAATGACATGCCTGGATTCAGATACGCCATCATGTTCAGGGATAATGGCATAATCAAACCAGGAAAATGGAAAATTCGGCTTCATTAAAATAACCGTTTTTGCCAGTGGATATACTTTCCCCAGCAGCAAAACCCGTAATTGCGTATGACTGCCCACTCCAAAAATATAATCTGGCTGTTTTTCAAACAGTGCCAATGGATGACTCAACATGCTTTTTAGCAGCGTAAAAACTGGCAATTGCTGAATGGCGATTTCCTGAAAGGTCACTTCACTATTGCTTAGGCGCTGCATGGCCTTATACAAACCGACCGCTTGCGAACGGTGTCCCGCTTTACCATCACTGACGTAGACAATATGCATAGAGAAAAATCCTCACAAGTGCTGCTTGAATGGCTGGCAATCAGCCTGCTTTCTGCTGAAAAGCAGCATCGTATGAACTAGTGATGTGACCAATATCCAATGCTTGATAGCCAAGATCGGAAAAACGTTTGGCTAAAACCGTTCCAGTAGGGCCTAAAGCAATCAAAATCAAACAGTTTTGCCCAGCAGTATTTTGCACCTCTGCAATAATCCTGTTTGCATCAGCATAAGCATTCATCGCTTTCGAATAAATTATTTGACGGGTGGAAACATTATCAAACAGCATATGTTCTAAATTCAGTTTAGAACCCTCACCTGTAATCAAAACAATTTTACGATTCTGCCAAATTGATTTCCATGCCTGTACTGCCTGTTCGGGATACATGATGAAAAAATCAGGACGTGTCACCATAGAGTGTCCGTATGAATGTTCAAAGCTCAGCTTTTGTTTTAAGTCTTTCCAGCGTACATACCAAAATTTTAACCACCAATTGGCTTCATCATCGTCGCAAGCTGTCAGTATTGTTGGCAAACATACCAACAGTTTTTCATCTTGGTTTTTTAGGATATTTTCCAATTCTAAGGCAAGTTCAGGACTACTTTTCTGAAAATCAATATCATCTCCATCCATTAAGGTAATTTCACCATCTCCAAAACGCGCCAGTGATTTACCTTGCGCAACCAGCTGTAAAGTTTCCGGCATTGAATACAGCAATTTTTCTTCAAAATATTGCAAATCTGACTGATTTTCAGCAAGCCAGCGCTTTTTATTGAGTTTATACATTCTTTTTTTCATGCGTAGTTTAAATCTACGCATAGCCGACTCAAATGCCATTCAACACCTGTACAATATCTATTAAATACAAAAAAAGGCGAAACTTTCGTTCCGCCTCCTCATCTTAACCGATCAACTTATTTTACGTAAGTTAACCAGTGTGCATATTTAGGATCTTTACCCTGAACTGCATCAAAGAATGCTTTCTGGATTTGTGTCGTAATTGGACCACGACAGCCTTCACCAATGATACGGTCATCATATTCACGAATTGGCGTCACTTCAGCAGCAGTACCAGTAAAGAATGCTTCATCACCAATATAGAATTCATCACGGGTGATACGGCGTTCAATCACTTCATACCCCAAGTCTTTGGCAATAGTAATAATGGTCTGACGGGTAATACCGTCTAAAGCACGNNTATGAAGCACACCATCTTTTACCAGGAATACGTTTTCGCCAGAACCCTGGCATACATAGCCTTGCGGATCCATCAACATCGCTTCGTCATAACCCGAATGTGCCACTTCCTGATGCGCAAGAATCGACAAGGTATAATTACCAGACGCTTTTGCCTTACACATGGTCACGTTTGGATGGTGATGGGTAAATGATGAAGTTTTCACGCGAATGCCTTTTGCCATTGCTTCTTCACCCAGATAAGCACCCCAGCCCCATGCCGCTACAGTGGCATGAATGGTATTATTGGTTGCAGCAATACCGAGTTTTTCCGAACCGATAAAGATAATTGGGCGCAAATAGCATGAAGCTAATTTATTTTCACGTACTACATCAATTTGAGCCTGCTCAAGTGCTGCCTGATCAAATGGAACCTTCATTTGATAAATTTTTGCAGAGTTAAGCAAACGTTTTGTATGATCCTGGAGACGGAAAATCGCGGTACCATTTGGTGTTTCATAAGCACGGACACCCTCAAAGACCCCCATACTGTAGTGTAATGTATGAGTTAGGACGTGGATTTTCGCCTCACGCCAGTCAACCATTTGTCCATCTTGCCAAATAAAACCATCACGATCAGCCAAGTTCATGGCACACACTCCAAATTTTTATACACAGTCATTTCTATCCAACGCAAAAAGTTGCAGTTGGATCAATTAATCTTTGCCATAACTTGCAAACGACCTCTCGGGTATCTTGCCAGTCGTCAGCTGCAACTTGCATGGATTGATTTGCAAGGGCTAAACGGTGGCTCTCGGCTCGTTCACTGAGATAAGCTTGAATCAATGCTGTCGCGTCGGCGCTGGATAAGCGATCCGTTTTTGCGGCATCCTCAAGGATTCGTACGTTGTCGGAGTAATGGGCGAGATCAGGATTCGACCCACTCCATGCTAATACCGCATACTGTGCCATAAATTCGATATCAACGATACCACCTGCATCCTGTTTTAAGTGAAAAATCCCATCTTTTTGCTGCTCTTTGGAAGAGCCCAAATGGTCTTTCATTTTTTGACGCATTTTCAGTACTTCTGCTCGAACATTCGCCTCATCCCGCGGTTGAGTCAAAATATGACAGCGTAATGCTTCGAATTTATTGCGCAAAGTCGGCTCGCCTGCAATCGAACGGGCACGCACCAGCGCCTGATGTTCCCACACCCAGGCACTTTTTAATTGATATTGTTCAAAGGCTTTGAGACTTGTTACCAGAAGTCCCGCCTCACCCGATGGACGTAAACGAGTATCAATTTCATAGACGCGACCATCTAAGGTTTGTGTGGTCATCAATGACATGAATTTCTGTGCGACGCGCATGGCAAACTCAAAACCGCTAATCGGTTTGAGCCCATCGGTATCGCCCTGTTCACTCATATAGTGAATAAAGACCAGATCCAGATCCGAACCATAACCCAGTTCAATTCCGCCCACTTTCCCATAACCTATCACGGTAAAAGCGGTATGCTCCAGCGTACAGCGCTGACCTTCGGCATCCAAAGGATAGCCATGCTTTTTAGCGGTAATCTGATAAGCCAGATTTAGCGTAGCATTCACTGAAACTTCTGCAATATCGGTTAAGGCATCGGAAACTTTCATTAGTGGACTTTCCGCCAGCACATCACTGGCTGCCACTGCCAATACATTGGATTTCTTGAATAAACGGAGCACGCGCATCTGATCTTCAACCTGATCAATTTCAATACGTAGCAATTGTTGACGCAGTGAATCTTCCAGATCTTTGCGCTTTGGCAATTCAAAATCCATCGACAGGAATTCATCCAGCAAAACCGGATAATGGGTCAGCTCCTCACAAATCCATGGACTCACCGTGGCCATTTTCACCAGACGCTGCAACGCACCTTTGCTTTCAATCAGCATCACCAGATATACGGTACGGCGCAGAACCGACTCGACCAAAGGCATCAGGCGCAACAGTGCCACTTGCGGTTTATCCGACTGCAAAACCGCTTCAATCAGATGTGGCCAAAAAGTTTTCAAACGTTGCACTGCCTTGGCTGGCAATTTTTTCAGCGCATGCCCATACCAGAACTCATGCACCAGATTTTTGGCATCTTCATCCAGCACCTCATCCAGCTTTTTTTCCAGCTGAGTAAAACTTTCCACCAGTGGATCAGGCTCTTTTTCCTTAATCAAATGCTCAAACTGATAGATAACTTTGGCGCGTTTTTGATTCAGCAGGTCAAGGAAGGCATTCCAGGAGGCAAAACCCAAAGTCTCGGTGATTCGATTTCTTAAATCAGGTTCAGTCGGTAAAGACTGGGTTTGCTGGTCGTGTAAAGCCTGGATGGCATGTTCAATACGGCGCAGGAACAGATAGGCATCTTCCAGTTCAAGTACGGCATTTTGCTCAAGAAGCCCCACTTCTCCCAAATGATGCAGGCTGACCAGGCACTGGCGGTCCTGCAGTTCAAGTTTTGAACCCCCGTAAATCAATTGAAAGACTTGAACGATGAATTCGACTTCACGAATTCCCCCTGCACCGAGCTTGATATCATCTTCAATATTACGGCGTTGTACTTCGCGCTCGATCATAGCCTTCATTTCACGCATGGCTTCAAAGGCGGTGTAATCGACATATTTGCGAAACACAAAAGGACGGGTCATTTCTAATAACTCATCTCCTTCTTTGCCACCGGTGACTATGCGGGCTTTAATCCAGGCATAACGTTCCCACTCGCGTCCATGCTGGCTTAAATATTTTTCTAAGGCAGCGTGACTAATCGCCAAGGCTGAACCATCACCCCAGGGACGCAGGCGCATATCGACACGGAATACAAAACCGTCTGCGGTAATATGATCCAGCAGATAAATCAGTTTCTGCCCCCACAGAATACAGAACTGCTGTACGTCGATACATTTGCGACCATTGGTTTCACCCTGTTCATCAAAGGCAAAAATAAGATCAATATCACTGGAAAGATTTAGCTCTTGCGCACCGAGCTTGCCCATGGCCACCACAATTAAATCTTGCACGGCACCACCATAACCAATCGGCTCACCATGCTTGGCCACCAAAGGTACCAGGGCAAAGTCCTTAGCCGCGCAAATAGCCGCATCGGCAAAATCGGAAAGCTCACGTGTCAATGTGACTACATCGGTCAGCCGATTGGCATCCTGCCAGATCCAGCGAAACATCAAGCGCGCGCGAAGCACACGAATGGCATGCATCCATGTGCTTTCATCTGTAATCTGCTCTAGCGTGTCATGAACATAATTCTGAATTTGAAGCGTACTTAAAGGAAGAAGAAATTGATCAATTGCATAATCCTGTTCTAATAAAGCGCCGTGTTTCCCCAACACCTGTTCTGCGTATTGGCTCGCTCGCAATGTGTTGTGCAATTGTTCCGCATTCATCTTAAAACCTTCAGCCTGATTTTTTCCTAGTTATAGCAGCTGACAAGAGAGAGTGGAAAAGAAAATTTATTTTTCTATACTTTCACTTTTTCAGTCTTGACGACCTGTTCCGGAATTAAGGCTTGATAGGCATTGGTGGCTGCCGGTAAGGTCACATGGAAAACCGTTCCCTCACCTTCCTGAGATTCTACGAAAATTTCACCGTGGTTCAGATCAATAAAGCGTTTACACAACACCAGCCCCAGCCCCGTACCCTTCTCCCCTGCAGTACCCTTGATACTGGCCGTCACAGATTGCTGGAACAGTTGGTCTATTTGAGTCTGATTCATGCCCAGCCCTGTATCCCGGACAGAAATATGCACGTCCGCATTTGATCTTTTCGCAGCAATAATCACCTTGCCCGTACCATCAATTGGCGTGAATTTGAGGGCATTTGATACCAGGTTCTGAATCACCGAGGTAATCATGTTGATATCGGCATAGACTTTTATGTCTTCTTCAATCTGGTCAATTAACTGGATATTTTTCTTTAANNTCGAAATTAATCGGATGATAAATAAAACGTCCACCTTCAGCCATTGCCCAATTGAGCAGGCTTTCCAGCAGGTTATAGGTCGATTGTGCCGTATCATACAAATATTCAGCAATATTCTGTACACTCGATTCATCCAGTGTTTCACGCTCTTGCGCCAACACTTCAGAAAAACCCAGCAAACCATGAAAAGGTGCTCTTAAATCGTGGGCAATAATCTGGAAAAACTTGGTCTTGCTAAAGTTAAGTGCAGCTTGCTGCTCGTACATTTCTTTAACTTCAGCATGATCGGCTTTCAATTCAAGCACATGAATAAGGCTGGTGGTAAAATCATTTACGGCTGCAATATCTTCAGGCGCAAAACTTTCCTGTTTTGAATCAAAAAATAGCGCTTGACCAATGGATACACCATCACTCATCCGCAGATCGAAAGCCAGATAACGGTTTGCCTCTACTCCAAACTCACCGATATGCTGTACCAGATTTGCATATTGTGCATGCTGATGGTCGATAAAGGTCTGCCCTTCAAAATAAGGACTTAAACAGGTTTCACCAGGCGAGCAAAATGCCTTGAAACCATGTCTTGAGGAGTACCAGATATAAGGCTCATTGTGAAAAACCAGTACCGCCTGATCGGCTTCAAGCATTTTACGGGCAAATTTTAAAAAACGCTCAACCTGATTAGTTGGAGTAAAAACACCCAATAATAGTGATAGCCTACATGCACTAAGCTGCTCAGTTTCTGAGCCTATTTCAAGCAACTGCATTTTCATATTTGGTTCATCCAATCACTATTATTGTTGTAAAAAATAGTTATACCTTTTACCTTATTAACAAAATTTCACTATGAACACAATCAATANNATAATTAATGTGAATAATAACCTGATTTATTGTAATGATCACCTTTATTCAATGATAAGCTCCTTGCATACATCATTTTTTAATCACTTTTATTGGCAATGAACATTCCCTCTCCTTTTTAAGAACAGGGTTAGGCAGAAGTTTGTATAGGAAAAAACCTCTCATCCTGGCCTTCTCCCTGAGCCAGATATGGCGCAAGAGAAGGAATTTCCCAATTACTTTTTAATGATGATTTTTTTAATTTACGAAAGAGGTTTAACATTTAATTTAAAGAGTGTTAAAAAAATCAGTCACTTCACCTTTCAACAGAAAGATATGACTGAACACAAAAACTATAGATTAAATGGCATAATAATAACGAGAAACATCTGTCTCTCAAGAGCAATGTTTTTGAGTGTATATAAAAGAAATTTATGGGCTAAGCTCTCATGAATGATTTATTTTCATGATACCCAACATGTTGCAAGTAATTAGTTTATAAATTAGAAAAATGCGTTGTTTAAATTTTAAGCTGATAATTCAGAAAAATAAATCCCAAAATATTGATATATATAAATTTTATTCCAATCAAACCTCAAATTCACCTTTCAGCAATTCGAGGAGCGTTTGAGCGGTCTGAGAGACTGATTACCACATCTAGATTCGAAATAAAACTAAAATTCACGTAGAATATCAGTATTGGTGAACAACACTGATGTATACAAATTTTCAGCCAAAGATCAGTATGCAAGATCGCACTGTTCGGCTGAGGTGCAAATAGGCACCGATACTTTCAATGTTTTATTTAAGCAAACCGGTTCGCAGGACTGAGCCAAAAGCTCAGTCCCTACAAACTCAATCCAAAGCAAGGGGCTATATATGGCTGGTGGAAAGTCAACAATCATTTACACATTGACCGATGAGGCGCCATTGTTGGCGACCTACTCCCTGCTGCCGATCATTGAGACCTTTACCAAGCCGGCTGGTGTTGAGATTGTTAAAAAAGACATCTCTGTGGCCGTACGTGTGCTTGCAGAATTTAGCGAATTCCTAAGCGACGAGCAAAAGGTACCAAATAACCTAGCAGAGCTTGGCCGTCTCACACAAGATCCTGACACTAATATCATCAAACTCCCAAATATTAGTGCTTCAGTCGGCCAGTTGACAGCGTGTATCAAGGAACTTCAATCGAAAGGCTATGCCCTTCCTGACTACCCGGAAAACCCGGTGACTGAGGAAGAAAAAGCAATTAAAGCACGTTACAGCAAATGTTTAGGTTCTGCTGTAAACCCGGTATTGCGCGAAGGCAACTCTGACCGTCGTGCACCTGCCGCAGTGAAAAACTACGCGAAAAAACACCCGCATTCTATGAGCGAGTGGAAACAGTGGTCACAAACTCACGTGTCTCATATGGACGAAGGTGACTTCTACCATGGTGAAAAGTCTATGACTTTAGACCGNNCCGCGCGCGTAACGTGAAAATGGAATTGATCACTAAGTCTGGTGAAACCATTGTTCTTAAGCCAAAAGTTGCGCTTCTTGAAGGCGAAATCATTGACTCAATGTTCATGAGCAAAAAAGCGCTTTGCGACTTCTATGAAAAAGAATTAGATGATTGTAAAGAAGCAGGCATCCTGTTCTCTCTACACGTTAAAGCGACCATGATGAAAGTGTCACACCCGATCGTATTCGGTCACTGTGTACGCATTTACTACAAAGAAGCGTTTGAGAAACATGGCAAACTGTTTGATGAATTAGGTATTAACATCAACAACGGTATGGCGGGTCTTTACGAGAAAATCGAAACACTACCTACCTCATTACGTGAAGAAATCATCCGAGATTTACACGCTTGCCAAGAACACCGTCCAGCACTTGCGATGGTTGATTCAGCTAAAGGCATCACCAACTTCCATTCACCTAACGACGTGATTGTAGATGCATCTATGCCAGCAATGATTCGTGGTGGTGGTAAAATGTGGGGTGCCGATGGTAAACCTTACGATTGTAAAGCTGTTATGCCTGAATCAACTTTTGCACGTATCTACCAAGAAATGATCAATTTCTGTAAGTGGAATGGTAACTTTGACCCACGTACGATGGGTACTGTACCGAACGTTGGTTTGATGGCGCAAAAAGCTGAAGAATACGGTTCACACGACAAAACTTTTGAAATTCCTGAAGCGGGTATTGCGAACATTACCGATTTAGACACTGGTGAAGTGTTGATGTCTCAGAATGTAGAAGAAGGCGATATCTGGCGTATGTGTCAGGTGAAAGATGCACCAATTCGTGACTGGGTAAAACTTGCGGTAAGTCGTGCTCGTAACTCTGGTATGCCTGCGATTTTCTGGCTTGACCCATATCGTCCACACGAAAATGAGTTGATCAAGAAAGTTGAAAAGTATCTAGAAGAACATGATACAGAGGGTCTTGATATCCAAATCATGTCACAAGTGCGTGCAATGCGTTATACGCTTGAACGTGTAGCACGTGGTTTAGACACAATCTCTGTGACTGGTAACATCTTACGTGATTATTTAACTGACTTGTTCCCGATCATGGAGTTGGGCACTTCAGCGAAAATGTTATCAATCGTTCCGTTAATGGCGGGCGGTGGTATGTATGAAACAGGTGCAGGTGGTTCAGCGCCGAAGCATGTTCAGCAGTTAGTTGAAGAAAACCACTTACGTTGGGATTCGCTTGGTGAGTTTCTTGCGCTTGCAGTTTCTTTAGAAGAGCTTGGTCTTAAAGAAGATAATGCACGTGCGAAGTTACTTGCAGAAACTCTTGATCAAGCAACGGGTAAATTGTTAGATAACGATAAGTCTCCATCTCGTCGTACGGGTGAGCTAGATAACCGCGGTAGCCACTTCTATTTAGCAATGTATTGGGCTGAAGCGCTTGCTGCTCAAAACGAAGATGCTGAATTGAAAGCGAAGTTTGCTCCTCTTGCAAAAGCCTTAGTTGAAAATGAACAAAAAATTCTTGCTGAATTAAATGAAGTACAGGGTAAAGCAGCTGATATTGGTGGTTACTACGCTGTGGATCCAGTAAAAGTAAATGCAGTAATGCGTCCAAGCGCTACTTTGAATGCTGCTCTTGCTTCAATCTAAGTTGATACAAAACTGACGGTGTCAGTGATGTAGAAAAAACCGGCGTCTAGGCGCCGGTTTTTTATGTCTGTAAATTCTATAAAGGAATTTTTTCCTGAATCGAAGCCTAAGGGGTGTTGCGTATTTTCCGAATTCAGAGCTATAAAAAAAAGATTGAGTGCCTAATTGCGTTTACTCTTAAATAGAGTCTGTCTCCATAAAAAAGTTGTAGTTTTATCTTTTAGTTTCATTGCTTCGACCTGATGTGCTGCAAATGTTTTTATTTTCTAACCTTGAATATTCACAAAAGGTACTCAAAATTTCTTTGGGTACTTATACGGGTACTCATTTGCTCAATTACCACTCTATTCATGCAGGGCAGCATTCCAATAAATTTAAGAAATAAACTGTAACTTATTATTTTCAGGAAATAAAAAACCCCAAGACTTAATATGCTTAGGGTTTTTCAAAATCTTGGTCCCGAGGGTCGGACTCGAACCGACACGTCATCTCTGACAGCGGATTTTGAGTCCGCCGCGTCTACCAATTTCACCACCTCGGGAAAGGTGTTGCAAGCTAATCAGCTTGTGGTGGCTATATTACTATCAAACTTGAAATTGTCAATTATCTAATTTCGCCAATCGCTCACTTTTAAAGCAAAATCAAAAACTTTGTCTTAAAAAGCATCACATATCATCTGTTTTACCCTTTTCAGGCCTATAATGCACAGGTTTTTCTTATTTCTATACATTGAAGATGCAACTTTCCGACTTTAACTTTGATCTCCCTGACGAGCTGATTGCCCGTTATCCACTTGAAACCCGTAGTGCTTCACGTCTTTTACACTTAGATGCTCAGGGCCAATATCATGACCATCATTTCACTGACATTTTAGATCTATTGAATGAAGGTGACTTGCTGGTTTTAAATGACACCAAGGTCATGAAAGCTCGCCTGAAAGGTAAACGTGCCACTGGCGGTGCGGTTGAAGTTTTAGTGGAACGCATGATGGACAAGTTCATTGCGCATTGCCACATTAAAGCCAGCAATTCGCCTAAAGAAGGTGCAGAACTGTTTATTGGTCCAGATGAAGTCAAAGTCACGGTAAAAGGCCGCCATGAAAACCTGTTCATTGTCGAGTTTTCTCAGCCCATCTTAAATGTTCTAGATTTATACGGTGCTTTGCCGATTCCACCTTATTTCAACCGTGAAGCAGAAGCCATTGATACCGAACGCTATCAAACTGTCTTTAATGATCCGACTAAAATCGCCAGTGTCGCAGCTCCAACTGCTAGTCTGCATTTTGACGAAGCCTTGTTGAAAAAGCTGCAAGAAAAAGGCATCCAGAAAACCTTTGTGACCCTGCATGTCGGTGCGGGTACGTTCCTGCCGGTACGAACCACCGATATTGAAAACCATATCATGCACAGTGAATGGTGCGATGTGTCTGACGAGTCTATGGCACTGATCCGCGAAACCAAAGCGCGTGGCAATAAAGTCATCGCGGTCGGTACCACTGCAACACGTGCTACTGAAAGTGCTGCGCAGGCCAATGGCGGTGAGTTAAAAGGCTGGACGGGCGATACTCAAATCTTCATTTATCCAGGTTACGAGTTTAAAGTGGTCGACCGTCTGATCACCAACTTCCATCTTCCTGAATCTACTTTGTTGATGCTGGTTTCGGCATTGTCGAATCGTGATAATATTTTAAATGCCTATCATCATGCCGTGGAAGCACAATACCGTTTCTTCAGTTATGGTGATGCCATGCTGATTGATAAAATCACGCCTTAATATTTGATCCATTAAAAGAAGCACGCCATGCCGCTCGATACTGTTAAACATTCGATTCATATTCGACGTAAAAAAAATGAACGGGTCTTTAATAATGTTGCGCGGCTTTGGGACATTACCCGCAAGGCGCAAACGCATCAAGATA
>DKLL01000121.1 GCA_002455755.1 Acinetobacter sp. UBA6641 | reverse complement strand
AAAATGCCAGTCAATTTCTTGATTGACCAGCATTGCTTCGCAGAGACTTTTTTTATTGCTTAGCTTAAGGTAGCTGTTTGATTGGACTGCCGCCTAAAGCCTGCATCAAGGTGACATAGGCATTGTATTGGCTCTGTTTGGTTTGCACCAAAGACAAACGGGCATTACGGGTGGTTTCCTGTGCATCGAGCAGGTTTTTCAGCGCGATGGCACCGTTGCGGTAACGNNTCCGGGCAGATAGCGCATTTTCAACATCGGCAAAAGCCTGATACAAAGTCTGGCGATATTGCATAATCGATTTTTCATAATCCAGATTACTGATCGCCACATCTTTCTTCATGTCGTTATATTGCAGGAACGGCAGGCTGAGATTCGCCCCCAACGTTAAAGCCGGGTTCTGCAACAGGTTAGTTAACGATGTGCTGGAAGAACCTAGATTTCCAGTCAGACTAATGGAAGGATAATAGCTGGCCTTAGTCGCATCTTTGCTTGCCAAAGCTTTACGTAAGCGAAATTCAGAGGCCTGTAAATCTGGACGACGCGACAGCAAGTCAGCCGGTAAGCCAGCCGCTACCGTGGGTAGGGCAATCCGCGGTAAACGGGTCGGTTCCTGAAGGTTCAGTTGCTGGACTGGCATATTAAGTAAAACTGCCAAAGCCGTGCGTGCTTCAACACGTTGCTGTTCAATCTGGCTTAAACTTGCTCTTTGGCTTTGCACCGATTGTTCTGCTGATGTGAGATCCAGACCTGAAACTGCCCCGGCACGATATTGGGTGCGTACCAGCTCAAAGACTTTTTGCGTGCTGGCGAGGTTTTGCCCGGCAATTTGATAGCGTTCATTCAGATAACCCAATTGCCAGTATAAATTGGCAGTCGTTGCCACCAGACTTTGTGCAGTACTTTGCAAGTCCTGTTCGGTTGCTAGTGCTTCCCATTTACTGGCTTCGGTTTGACGTGCCAGTTTACCGAATAAATCCAGTTCATAGCTCACGCCACCACTTAAAGACAGGCCGCGTGAAGCATCATCTCCTGAATTCAGGTCAATACTATGTCCTGCCGAAACGCTGGAACTGACCCGCGGGCCTTGCTTGTTTTGAGCCAGACCGGCTTGTAGACGTGCCTGCTGCAAGTTAATCCCTGCAACTGCCAAATCGGTATTGGTCGCTAACACCTGATTGACCAGTTGATTGAGCTGCACATCGCCAAACAGTGTCCACCATTGATCTGCATAGACATCGGCATGTACCTGCTGGCTTATGGCTTTGCTGTTCTGAAAATTACCTGGAATATTTACGGCAGGTGGTTCATAGGGTGTTTTCACGACCGCAGCGCAACCGACCAGTGATCCAGTTACAATAAGACTGGCGACAAGTTTGGTAAAATTGATTTGCATTCTAAGTATCCTTATTCGCGAGAAAGTGCATCGACAGGATTAAGCTGTGCTGCATTACGGGCCGGGATAAAGCCAAAGATAATCCCGATCATGCTGGAACAGACAAAGGCTGCCACAATGGAGGTGGTTGAGTACGCCATCTGGAAAGTACCTCCAGCGAAATGACTAATCAGCTGGCCAATGCCTAAGGATAAAAGCACACCCAAGATCCCGCCCAAAATACAGACCAGTACTGCCTCAATCAGGAACTGCTGCAAGATGTCACTTTGACGGGCACCGACCGCCATACGTACCCCGATTTCCTGAGTACGTTCGGTCACCGAAACCAGCATGATGTTCATGACCCCAATACCGCCGACAATCAGGGAAATCACCGCAATCGCAGATACGAGCAGGGTCATGGTCTGGGTGGTTTGCTGAATGGTTTCACGAATACTGTCTGCATTCTGGGTAAATACGTCTTGCGCGCCGTGACGTTGTACCAACAGGTTCAAAATGGCATTTTCAGCGGCCGCACTTGGGTATTCATCTTTAATCCGCACGATGATGCTACGCACATTCGCCTGACCTAACATCCGGCTCATCACAGTGGAATAGGGCAGGTAAACATTCAGGCTGTCCGAGTTACCCATCATCGATTTTTGCGCTTCAATCACGCCAATAATACGACTCGGTACACTGCCTAACAAAATGACCTGACCCACAGGATTGGTGCCGTCACTAAAGAAAGTATTCTTGGTATTGCTGTCAATCACCACATCTTGGGCACGTTCAGTCACTCCTTCTTTGTCAAAAGGTTGCCCGGATTCGAAGGCCATGCCTTTCACGTAGAAGAAGTCTTCACTGACACCATTCACGGTGGCTGAAGCTTCTGTGTCTTTAAAGCGTGCAGTCACGCTGCTGGTCACGGAAGGACTGACCCCATCGACATAAGGTTGTTCAGCCAAGGCATCGGCATCGGCAGGAACCAGTGTTTTCACCTGTGCCGTTTTGGAATTGTCACCGAAGCCACGTCCCTGGTAAACCGTAATGGTGTTGGTGCCGAGGCTGCTGATATTTTCCAGAATCTTTTTCTGTGAACCATTGCCCAGTGCCACCACAGAAACCACCGATGCAATCCCGATAATGATTCCGAGCATGGTCAGGAAGGTACGCATGCGGTGTGCATTCATGGCCAGCAGTGCCATGCGGAAGGCTTCGCCCAGTCGGTCGGCTGCTGAACGCCAGGACGGAGTTTTCTTTTGCGGGGTACGCTCAAGCTGCTGCTGTTCCAGCACTTCACCATCGGTTTCCGGCACATTGGCCTGATCCGAAATAATATTCCCGTCACTGATTTCAATAATACGTGAGGCATTTTTCGCCACATTATGATCGTGGGTAACCAAAATGATGGTATGACCTTTGGCATTCAGTTCGCGTAAAATACGCATCACCTCAATACCACTGTTTTTATCCAGTGCACCGGTCGGCTCATCGGCCAGAATTACATCGCCGCCGTTCATCAGGGCACGTGCAATCGAGACACGTTGCTGCTGACCACCGGAAAGCTGACTGGGACGGTTCTGGGTTTTTTCAGCCAAACCCAGGTTGGAGAGCAGTTCAGTTGAACGTTGCTGACGGGCTGAGGCATCTATGCCTGCATAAATGGCCGGAACTTCAACGTTTCCTGCCGCAGTTAAATCACCGAGTAAATGATAGCGCTGGAAAATAAAACCAAAGTATTCACGGCGCAGTTGTGCCAGTTCATCCGGTTCCAATTTTCGTGTTTCACGCCCTTTAACCTGATAGCTACCCGCAGTCGGTTGATCCAGACAGCCGAGGATATTCATCAAGGTAGATTTTCCCGACCCGGATTGCCCGACAATGGCCACCAGTTCTCCGGGATAAATCTCTAAATTAATGCCCTTCAGAATCTGAATGGTGCTTTCCCCGGCGGGGAATTCACGAGTCAGATCTGTGACCTTGAGCAAAGGTTGTTGATCTTGACTCATCATTACATTCTCATTGGACCAGCACCACCGCCAGCACGATTACTACGTTTTGCAGCATCATTTGAAGTATCAGAAGCATCTGCAATAACCACTTTGTCACCCTGTTTCAAGCCTTTAATCACTTGGGCAGTGACACGGTTATTCAAGCCGATCAAGACAGGTTGCGGTTTGGCTGTACCGTCTGCCTGAACCACACGAACCATCGACATGGAGGCTTTACCTTGTTTAATCAGTGATTTTTCTTCTGCAGACAGTTCCAGGCGTTTTGGTCGTTCGGTTTTCGCCTGATCGGTATCGGCTGGCTTTTGTTGTTTTGCTTGGTCTGCATTACGCTCACCACGTTTGCCTTGAGGACGGTTTGAATTTTGCAAGGCTGCCGCAGGAATGGTTAACACGTTTTTTGCTTCATTCAGTACGATATAAACCTGTGCAGTCATATCAATACGTAACTTGCCATCTTCATTGGGTACATCGAATAATGCGTTGTAATACACGGCAGAACTTGAAGATGAGGTTGAACTGTTATTGGTTTCAGTATTAATTGAATTCGGTGCAGGTTCTACCTGGCGTAGTTTTGCATAATGTTTCTTGTCGCTATTGCCCAAGGTGGTGAAGTAGACGGTTTGACCTTCTTCAACTTTCATCACGTCAGCTTCAGAAATTTCAGCCTTGATGGTCATGTTGTCGAGTTTTGCCAGTTTCACAATGGTCGGTGCACTTTGGTTGGCGTTTACGGTTTGACCTTCCTCGGTCACAATCGCCACAATAGTGCCATCCATCGGTGCAACAATCTGGGTATAGCCCAAATCTTCTTTGGCTGTTGCCAGGGTTAAACGGGATTGTTCAATTTGTGCATTAATGGCCAAAATGTCAGCCTGTGCAGTTTTATAGCTGGCCAATGCGGATTCCAATTCAGCACGTGACGTTGCATCCTGTGCATACATGGCTTGCTGGCGTTGATATTCCGCTTGAACTTTAGCCAGGTTGGCTTGCTTGACTGCCAGCTGAGCCTGTTGATTCTTAATGCTGGCTTCAGCTGTTTTCAGATCATTTTCCTGACGGATCGAATCAATTTGAGCAATCAGTTGACCTTGTTTAACTTGATCCCCCAATTTCACATACATCTTTTTAACCTGACCGGAAACCTGTGCACCCACGCTGACCATTTTGGTCGCTTCAAGTACACCGGTGGCAAGTACAGAATCTTCAATATCACCACGCGTGACTTCGCTGGTAATGTATTGAGGTTGCTGTTCTTTAGGCTTTAACAAAAACCAGGCGGTAACTGCAATCGCAAGAATGCAGACCACCGCGACAACTATTTTAGACGGTTTTATTTTTGGCATAGTGAGTTGATAAATGAGGAAAATTAGACCAATTATAAAAGCTAAATAAGGATAAAACGTGAACTTTTAAAAACAAATGAGAATTATTTTCTATTTTCTCCTGTTCTGGAAAAGTCACTAAAGAGGGTGGGAACTGATGTGGAAGCCGCCTTTTACAAAGTGGTTTTTAAAGCCTGGGCAGTGGATCAAGTTTCAATTCAATCAGTTTTCTGAAACGTGATCTTCATTCTGAGTGTTGAATTTTGAACGCTCTCCATACAGAGCGCTGCAAGAACGCTTGCTTTCCCGCTGCTCTCAGGCATCAATAATGTCTTAGATTTTAGTCGATGATGCTGGATTTATTTAATGAATTTTATTTGAATTATTCTTAAATTTGATATTCTTACTACGCTCTTCTTTCGACCCGCACAATTATAAAATTATTCTAATAATTTTATAAAAATCTTTGTTTTATCTATAGATTTAAATAAAAAAAGTTTGTAACATTAAATCCCATAATTTTTTTATGGAATTAATAATAATAGTGCTATGCACAATGATTGTGCGCGATAAATCATGATATTAATATGAAAATTGATGAGAGGTAACGGATGGAATGGAATGAAACTTATAATATCGGGATTGATGTAATTGATAATCAACATCGTCAGATATTGGATTATATTAATGCGCTAGAAAAAATTAGAGGAAGTGGCGATCGCAACCAGATCAAAGAAGTTCTGGACGATTTGATTGATTATACCCAATCACATTTTAGCTTCGAAGAAAACCTGCTTGAGCAAGTGCATTATCAATATTTGCCTTCGCATAGAGGTATACATGAATTATTTGTTAAACGGCTGAATGATTATCGTCAAAAGTTTGACAAAGGAGAATCAATTGAAAACGATTTATATCGACTATTATCCAAGTGGTTGATTAATCATATTCAACATGATGATCAAGATTATGTGGATGCTGTGCGTGACAATATGCTGCACTATCTGCGTACCCAGGAACAAAAGAAAGGTAAAAGCTGGTTTTCGCGCTTTTTTCGCTAAGCGGTTGAGCCGAATAAACTTTGACCACACATACTGCTAATGGCTTGTAGCACCAGATGTTCGGGGTTTTCTTCGCCCAAACCTTTTATCGAAGCATCAATACGTAGCAAAAGTGAAGGCCAGCTAAGAAAACAGTTCGGATTGAGCCGTCTTAAGGCCTGCTGATATTGGCTGACTTTATTTTTCCAGATGCCTAACTGTAAGGCATTGTGTGGTTGTTCAAAAAGTTGCATCAGTAAACGCATTTCTTTACTGATGCTCCATAAGATCAGACTCATGGGCTCGCCTGAAACAATCAGATATTGGAAAATTTTAATCGCCTGAGCCAGATTGCCTGCAAGCAGGGCGTCATTTAAATCGTAAGTGGTATAGCGTGACTGGTCCTGTAGACATGAATACAAATGATCAATCTGGATGATATCCACATCGGCAAAAGTATCACTGACGCGCATTAAACTGTTTTTGGCTGCCAGTAAGTTATGTTCATGATGCTGTTCAAGCCATTGCCATGCATCATTAGCCAGTTTAATCCCCAGTTTTTCAGCTTCAATGCTTAAAATTCGTTGCCGGTCTTGCGGATAATTGGCTGTGAGTGGTACGGTGACGCCGTTGGCATCTACCACCTGAAAGAAACTCGATTTTAAGCTGCTGCTGTCCTGTTTGGGCATTACCACCAAAAGCAGGTTTTGTTCATTATGCTGGATATAGCTTTTTAGCTGCTTGATGCCGTTGGCATCCGGCTTGATATTGCCATGCACTTCAACAGCAAGTTGAGTGGAAAACAGAGACAGGCTATTTAAAGCATTAAAGACATTTTTCCAGTCACTGACATTGCTAATATCATAACGCTGCCGTTCAATTTCCTGTTTTTGCCAACTCTGCCGGAATGCATCGAGTAAATTTTGTTCGAGCAGGGGTTCTTGACCATACATAATCCAGGCACCGCGAGCTTCATCAACACGTTTGAGTGCTTGGGGATAGTCAAGTTTCATAGCTCTATTTTTCTATATTTAAGGTTGAGGGATTGAATTGGCCGGTTTGGTCACGACTTTAGGCAAACGGTTGGATGAAATCTGACGTACGATTTGCTGAGCCACATCATCCACAATCACTTGATTGAGATACTTCTGTTCCTGGTCATCCGTGTTTACTGTAGCTACATCATATTGATAGCTGCGTGAAGCTGTAATGGTACGCGGNNAGGGTTTCGACCAGTTTGCCATTCAATTCATGACGTTGTGGAGTGTAATTCAGTACCCGCAATACATAGGCATCAGGACTGTCGCTGAGTTGAATCCCTGTGGCACCTAGATAAATTGCGAGTTTTTCATGCAATTGTCCTGCATCATTTGGCAATACCAATTTCATTTTAGAATAAGCCACAGGAGCTGTCGCCGGATTGGTGCCTTTTAGATGGAAGCCACAGCCGACTAAGCCTGCACTTAGACCACAAGTTAAAACAATTGCTGCTAAACGTTTGCCCAAATGCATGCGTTATCCTCTGCGTTGTTCTTCGAAGAAAAAAGAAGATTGAAATATTTAGTGATTGTATGTGCAAAGCCCGTTGACTGGCAACGGGCTTTGTTTGGGAATTGTGAAATCCTTTATCTCCCTCATCCTAACCTTCTCCCAGAGGGAGAAGGAATTTCCCTCTCCTTCTAGGAGAGGGCCAGGGAGAGGTAGATTTTTAAACCACCAAGTTCACAAGTTTATTCGGCACCACAATTTCTTTCTTGGTTGGACCGGTTAAGAATTGTTGAATTTCAGGTAATGCTTTTGCTTGCGCCAAGATGTCATCTTTAGATGCATCAACAGAAACTTCAAGTTTGCCACGAAGTTTACCGTTGACCTGAACCACGATGGTTTGCGTATTACGAGTAAGCGCAGACTCATCCACTTCAGGGAATTGAGCTGAAGTTAACTCGATACCAAACTCCGCCAATAAAGTCTGGCTTAAATGCGGTGCAAATGGTGCAAGCAATGTAAGAAGAGTCGTGATTGACTCGCGTGCTACGGCAACATCGTTATCATCTTTCGCTTCAAACTTGTTGTTGGCGTTTAACAATTCCATCATCGCTGCAATGGCAGTGTTAAATGCATGACGACGTTCGATGTCATCACCCACTTTTTGGATGGTTTCGTGTGTTTTACGACGTAAATCTTGCGCATCTTTGGATAAATTTGCTTTATCAATAGTTGCAGCACTCTTGCCTTGTTCAAGGAAACCTGTCGCCAAACGCCATACACGTTTCAAGAAGCGGTTTGCACCTTCCACACCGGCATCAGACCATTCAAGCGATTGATCAGGTGGAGCTGCAAACATCATGAATACACGTGCAGTATCTGCGCCGTATTGATCAATAATGGCTTGCGGGTCGATACCGTTGTTTTTCGATTTCGACATTTTCTCTTGACCGCCCACCACAACTTCCTGGCCATCTTCTTTATATTTAGCAGAAAGCACGCGCCCTTTTTCGTCTTTTTCAAGCTCGATGTCAGCAGGATTAAACCAGGTTTTCTTGCCTGATTCCGCTTCACGGTAGAAGGTATCAGCCAAAACCATACCTTGAGTAAGAAGATTGGTGAATGGTTCGTTACCTTGTACCACGCCTTCATCACGCATCAATTTATGGAAGAAGCGTGCATAAAGTAAATGCAGAATTGCGTGTTCAACACCGCCGATGTATTGATTTACAGGCAACCAGGTTTGACCCGCTTCCGGTCTGACCATACCGCCGGTAAAGTCTGGAGATGCATAACGGGCGTAATACCAGGAAGATTCTACGAAGGTATCCAGGGTATCCGTTTCACGACGAGCGTCTGCGCCACAGCACGGACATTTGGTTTCATAAAACTCCGGCATTTTGTTCAGCGGGTTACCTGAACCATCTGGCACCACGTCAGTCGGAAGAATCACTGGAAGCTGTTCTTCAGGTACCGGCACCTGACCACAAGTTTCACAGTTGATCATTGGGATTGGACAACCCCAGTAACGCTGACGCGAAACACCCCAGTCACGTAAACGGAACTGAACTTTGGCATTTGCCAGTTTTTGTGGTTCCAATTTCGCGATAAACGCATCAAAGGCACCCTGAAAGTCTAAACCGTCAAATTCGCCAGAATTTACCAGTTTACCTTCTTTAGAGCCGTACCATTCTTGCCACTCTGTTGAATCAAAGTCTGCATCGTCTGCACCTTTGGCATCAATCACTTGCTTGATGGTTAAGTCATATTTATTTGCAAATTCGAAATCACGTTCGTCATGTGCAGGTACAGCCATTACTGCACCTGAACCGTAGGACATCAACACGTAGTTGGCAATCCACACTGGAACAGCTTCATCAGTCACCGGATGTTTCACGGACAAGCCGGTTGCCATGCCTTTTTTCTCGGCAGTGGCAAGATCGGCTTCTGCAACAGAACCCATACGGCATTCTTCAATAAATGCAGCCAATTCAGGATTCGTTTCAGCCGCCTTAAGCGCCATTGGATGTTCAGCAGCAACCGCCACATAAGTTGCACCCATCAAGGTGTCACCACGTGTGGTATAAACAGTTAAATCCCGAGCATATACGTCAGGGTTCGCTGAAGGGAAGGTAATTTCCATCCCTTGTGAACGACCAATCCAGTTGCGCTGCATGGTCAGCACTTGCTGCGGCCAGCCGTCTTTCAATGTATCTAAGTCGTCTAGTAACTCTTGTGCATAATCAGTAATGCGGAAGTAGTACATTGGAATATCGCGTTTTTCAACCAATGCACCTGAACGCCAGCCGCGACCATTTTCAACCTGTTCATTGGCCAAAACAGTCTGATCGACAGGATCCCAGTTTACGGTTGAAAGTTTACGGTAGATCAGGCCTTTCTTATAAAGCTGAACAAATAACCATTGTTCCCAGTGATAATACTCTGGTGTACAGGTCGCAAATTCACGATCCCAATCAACTGAAAGACCTAATTTTTTTAATTGATTACGCATGTAATCAATGTTTTCAAAAGTCCACTTTGCCGGTGCAACTTTATGTGCAATCGCAGCATTTTCCGCAGGAAGACCAAACGCATCCCAGCCCATAGGTTGCAATACAGTTTCACCTTTTAAGCGGTGAAAACGGCTNNGTGGACCTTCTACAGTATCGGCAACTTTAAAGGCTTTGCGAGTTTCCCAGTCTTGTTGGACAGAAGGTTCAATCGCACTGGCTTGATATTCAGGGTCAATGTGAGTAGTCATAAACGTATATAAGGACAATGGTTAAAAAGTTTGTTGCACAGCATAGCGCAAATTACACCTAAAAGTGAATTTTGCGGCTATGCATAAATAAGAAAAATATCGACGTTTTTGGATAAAGATCAGCAGTTGGGTTTGTAGAACCAAATTGGTCATCGTGCAGCAGGTGCCGAAGTATCGCTATCAGGTGGGGTTTGAATAACGGGTGTTGCAGTTGGTGTCGGTAAAACAATAACTTTTTCGCCTGAAACTATGGTGGTATTTTGAGTCGGCTGTTCTGGGAGGGTCTTGTTTTCAGCTGGCGACTGGCTAGACGGAACAGGCGTTACCGAGCGGGTAGCGCCATAAGTATTCACTTTACCTTTTTTAACAGCAGATTTTGGTGGCGGGGTAGCAGTGTAATGGGTAGACCCTTTGGCATCCACCCATTTGTAATATTCTTTAGCAAAGCTATTGGTTGAACTTAAACTAAAGATTAAGCCAGTCGCTATAAATCCAATTTTAATCATAGAGGGTGCCATAATAATCAAGTCCTTATTGTCATAATCAGTTGGATGGAGTGGGGAGAAACAGAACTCTTGATTGCTTTAGTATTTTATATGATCTTGATGGTTTTGCAGAGAAAAAAGATAAACTGCCCCAAAATGCAGATCAGTGAAGTGTATTAATGCAATGGTGTTATTTGAAGGATGATTAAATCAAAAAAAATTCTCTTTAATTGTTTTTTTTGTATGGTTCATTTGAGTTTAAAAATGTGTCAAAAAAACAAACAGGAGAATATGGCGAATTAGATTTAAATTAATAAAAACATTTTTTAATAAAATAAATATTCATTCCATTTTTTTATATTTTTTATATTTATTTTTCATGAAAAAATTATTAATTATTTGAAATATAATAATATTTTGAATGTATTGAGTTTTTTTGTGTCCAGTAACTTGAAAAACTGATGAATAAAAAGTGAATAATTCAAAAATAATGCATAAAAAGCTAATTTTTAAACTTGACTTTAATACTCGAAACCACAAAAATGCTGCTTTAGTTTTATATGTCTTAGATCGATCACCCTTCGAATAAGCGCATTTTAGCAATGGACTTCTTCTCTAGCCGAGAAGCTGAACAAAGCCAACAAAATATGTTTATCCCAACATGTTTTAGACCTCATATTGCTTAAACGGCAAACAGGTCAGATTTTTTTCTTATTGCTATGAAAACTATGAAATTTGTGTGCTATAACAGAGCGCACAGTGAATGAATTAATCACCGCAAATGCCCTCCATTTGTGCGTGAAAAAAGATTAGGGTGAATCACGTTGGAACTTTTATCTGGTGGTGAAATGCTTGTTCGCGCATTGGCGGACGAAGGCGTTGAACATGTTTTTGGATATCCAGGCGGCGCAGTATTACATATTTACGACGCGCTCTTTCAACAAGATAAAATCAATCATTACCTCGTACGTCATGAACAGGCTGCCGGTCATATGGCGGATGCTTATTCACGTGTTACGGGTAAAACTGGTGTGGTGCTCGTCACATCAGGTCCAGGTGCGACCAATACCGTAACGCCAATTGCAACGGCTTATATGGACTCAATCCCAATGGTGATTTTGTCTGGTCAGGTTGCAAGTCATCTCATCGGTGAGGATGCGTTCCAGGAAACCGATATGGTCGGTATTTCCCGTCCAATCGTAAAACACAGCTTCCAGGTGCGTCATGCCAGCGAAATCCCCGGCATTATCAAAAAAGCATTCTATATAGCATCTTCTGGTCGTCCAGGTCCGGTAGTTGTCGATATTCCTAAAGATGCGACGAATCCTGCAGAAAAATTCGCCTACGAATATCCTGAAAAAGTGAAGATGCGTTCGTATCAACCACCACATCGTGGTCACTCAGGCCAGATTCGTAAAGCGATTGACGAATTGATCAGTGCTAAACGTCCAGTGATCTACACTGGTGGTGGCGTGGTGCAGGGTAATGCATCAGCATTATTGACTGAACTTGCGCACTTGTTGGGCTATCCGGTGACCAATACCTTGATGGGCCTGGGTGCATTCCCGGGTAACGATCCTCAGTTTTTGGGGATGCTCGGTATGCATGGTACCTATGAAGCCAACATGAGTATGCATAATGCAGACTTGATCCTGTGTATCGGTGCGCGTTTTGATGACCGTGTGACCAATAATCCGGCTAAGTTCTGTCCAAATGCCAAGGTTATTCATATTGATATTGACCCGGCAACCATTTCTAAAACCATCATGGCGCACATTCCAATTGTGGGGGCGGTAGAGCCTGTTCTTCAAGAGATGTTGGTGCAGTTGAAACAAATGAATGTTTCTAAACCAAATCCTGACGATATTGCAGCATGGTGGAAGCAAATTCATGAGTGGCGTTCAGCACACGGCTTAAAAGTTGTTGCCCCAACCGATGGCACAATGAAGCCACAGCAAGTTGTAGCAGCCTTAGATAAAATTACCAATAGTCAGGCCATTATTACTTCTGACGTTGGTCAACACCAGATGTTTGGTGCGCTGTACTATACCTATGTGCGTCCACGTCAATGGATCAACTCAGGCGGTTTAGGCACCATGGGCGTAGGTTTGCCTTATGCAATGGCTGCAAAACTGGCTTATCCAGATCAGCAAGTTGTTTGTATCACCGGTGAAGCATCGATCCAGATGTGTATCCAGGAATTATCAACCTGCAAGCAATATGGCTTAAATGTGAAAATTCTGTGCTTGAATAACCGTGCCCTGGGTATGGTGAAACAGTGGCAGGATATGAACTACGAAGGTCGTCATTCAAGTTCTTATGTTGAATCATTGCCTGACTTTGCCAAGTTGATGGAAGCTTATGGCCATGTCGGTATCCAGATTGACCATGCCGATGAGCTTGAATCCAAGCTTGAAGAAGCCATGGCAATCAATGATAAATGCGTATTTATTAATGTCATGGTAGACCGTACGGAGCATGTGTATCCAATGCTGGTTGCTGGTCAGTCGATGCAAGATATGTGGTTAGGAAAAGGGGAGCGCACTCAATGAGACATATCATCTCTGTTCTCGTAGAAAATGAAGCGGGTGCACTTTCACGTTTGGTGGGATTGTTCTCTCAACGTGGTTATAACATTGAGACTTTGAACGTTGCACCAACCGAAGACCCAACCATGTCGCGTTTGACCCTGACCACGTATGGTGATGATCATAAAATTGAACAAATCACCAAACAGCTGAACAAACTGGTTGAAGTGGTTAAAGTGGTGGATTTGTCTGAAGGTGCACATATTGAGCGCGAATTGATGCTGATTAAAGTGAAATCACTTGGATCGGCACGTGCCGAAATCAAGCGTACCGCTGACATTTTCCGTGCACAAATCGTTGATGTGACACCAACGACTTATACCATTCAGATTGCTGGTACAACTGAAAAGCTCGACGGTTTCATCGATGCGCTTGCAGAAAATACCATTCTTGAAGTGGTGCGTTCGGGTGTATCGGGCATCGCACGTGGCGAAAAAGTTTTAACCATCTAATTTTTAACATATTCTACTCATTATGAAGATGAGGGTCCAGGTTAATGAACACCAATAACATCATTGACCTGGATAAAAGGAAACATAAGCATTTAAGCGGAGACAGCAATGCAAATTTTTTACGATAAAGACGCAGACTTATCGATCATCCAATCTAAGAAAGTAGCGATCATTGGTTATGGTTCACAAGGTCACGCGCATGCGCTTAACCTTAAAGACTCTGGCGTTGACGTAACTGTAGGTTTACGTGCTAACTCTGCTTCTTGGAAGAAAGCTGAAAATGCTGGTCTTAAAGTTGCTGAAGTTCCTGCTGCTGTAGCGCAAGCTGACGTAGTCATGATCTTGACTCCAGATGAGTTCCAGTCTCAACTTTACCGTGACGTAATCGAACCAAACATCAAGCAAGGCGCGACTTTGGCATTTGCTCACGGTTTCTCGATTCTTTACAACCAAGTTGTTCCACGTGCTGACTTAGACGTAATCATGGTTGCGCCTAAAGCGCCAGGTCACACAGTTCGTTCTGAATACCAGCGTGGTTCAGGTGTGCCTGACTTAATCGCAATTCACCAGGATGCTTCTGGTAATGCGCGTAACCTGGCGCTTTCTTATGCTTCAGGCGTAGGTGGCGGCCGTACAGGTATTATCGAAACTTCATTCCGTGAAGAAACTGAAACTGATTTGTTCGGTGAGCAAGCAGTTCTTTGTGGTGGTGCTGTTGAACTGGTTAAAATGGGCTTCGAAACTTTAGTTGAAGCGGGTTATGCGCCAGAAATGGCGTACTTCGAATGTCTACACGAACTTAAATTGATCGTTGACTTGATGTTCGAAGGCGGTATCGCGGACATGAACTACTCAGTATCTAACAACGCTGAATATGGCGAATATGTAACAGGTACTGAAGTCATCAACGAACAGTCTCGTGAAGCAATGCGTAATGCACTTAAACGTATTCAATCTGGCGAATACGCGAAGATGTTCATCCAAGAAGGTGCGTTGAACTACCCATCTATGACTGCTCGTCGTCGTCAAAACGCGGCTCACGGTATCGAAGTAACTGGTAACAAATTACGTGCGATGATGCCTTGGATTCAGGCAAACAAAATCGTAGATAAAGAAAAGAACTAAGTTCTAATTTCCAAGTTAAAAAGCTCTCGTTTAATAACGGGGGCTTTTTTATGCAAAGTAATTTTTCCCCCTTGCACTTCATTCAAAGCAGTGCTTTGAATTTGCTCATAGTTTAGATTCAAGAAATTAAAATCGTTGATAGACAGAGAACTTATCTTTCGAATCAACGGGTTTGATGCGAAAACATGCTCATATGAGTGGGTTGTTATTCCTAAATACATTTTTATTTATTTTTTTTTGATGAAGATCAGATTGTTAATAATTCGCAACAAAACACTGTGATTGGGGACAGGTTAGATGTAATTTTAACTGTGATAGAGTAGACATAATCTGTTATGAAGTGTGGCTGAATAATGAAAATTCAAATCCTGCTATGTCTTACCACTTTAACTCTTTCATGTTTAAGCTTTGCTGAAACAGTTCCGGCAACAGGTACTGCCCATTTTAAAACTTTTACAAACGTTCGTGTTTCTATGCAACGCATGTTGCGTTCAAATGATGACCGCTATTTTCTTGATCTATATGCAGGGATCCCGAATCCACACGGTACGCTTCATGATTTGATTGATCAAAAAACAATTGCCCTTAAAGGCTTGCAAAAAGGTAATCAGCTTAACCTCAACTCGGTAAGCGTAAATGGTGATATAACAGCATCTGAAAAATATCAGTTAAATGGAAATTTAAATGCAAATACAGGAGAAATGTCATCAGTACTGATTACACCAGAACATAATGAAGATATTCCAATTCAATTTGGTCCTGCATTTGCAGTAGCAGAAAAGCCGCTGTTTATATTTAAGTTTTATGGTTTGGAAAATGCCCAGCAACCCTATGGAAAAGCCTTAAAACAAGTAGATGTATTGAATAAAATCACCAATACGGTAGTTCAAAGCCTGACAGGATTTACGACTTATCCTAAGAGTATTGGTTATATGGATATTAATTTTGATGGTTACTATGACATCGTTCTGTCAGATACTTCTAATGAGCGAAAAGTTGAGGATAAGCGTTTTATTTACTGGATGTACAATCCTAAAACACATCAATTTCAGCGGTCTCCACAATTGGAAGATATAACCGGATTTCCGGCAATTCACGGAGAAAAGCAGCAAATTGACTTTGGGTATGGGCAAGTTTATCAAGTAAAAAATGGCATATTGACTCGAGTTGAAGAGAATTGATGAGGTATTGTAAAGATTATTTTTTATAATAATAGTAGTTGCTCTACAAAATATAATTAGATTATGTTGTCATTTATGTGATCCCTTATTTTAAATAACTTGAAATAAAAAAATGGTGTAAATTTATTGAATTTAAAATTGGGCTAATTAATAGAGAAATTTTAATTTAATGAATATTAACTTCATATATCTTAAAAATATTCACATGAATTATTTTAATTCAACAGGTGGATGGATTTGTGCCTGCATGATCATTAAATATTACAGGCTGTATTCAAGTAATTACGATAGATTACGTTTGAGAAAATCTTGGTATTAAATAAAAACAATCCTAAAAAATATTTTTTTCTCTCCTCTTTTTTATAAAAATAATTTATATGAATTTAATTTTTAATTAAAATATTGTTTTTTATTATTTAATTTTTATTTAATTATAGTTTTAAGTGGTTTTTTCATGGTTAAGAAAAAGTCTGATGTATGAAAAAGAAAGTAAAATTTTCGACAAAATCACATATTTCTTAAATAATAGGCTGTAATTTACAATATTTTGTAAATTGTGCAACTTTATTTTATGTTTATGTAA
>DKLL01000176.1:3160-5600 GCA_002455755.1 Acinetobacter sp. UBA6641 | reverse complement strand
TCTTGCTTATCATCAGGTTTGCAGTCAAATGTTGGACTAAAGATCTGACTGCAAACTTTCCTCAGTTTCATAAACCGCAAATTCCCTGTAAAGCCGATGAACCAAGGTTTTTCGTTGAAAATTTTAGTTTAAAACGCACTTTGTTTCGCTGCATTTTTTGACGGATTGACATTTTTGCCCAAAACAAGCTCATAAAAAAACTTGAAATAACCAAGTTATACCCGATATAAATAAGCACGAAATTATTAGAAAATCTTAATCTAAACAAAAAGTTCATCATATTTTTAACAGGTAAAGCGATCATAAGGCCGACACTTGCTCGGGTTTGTTAAAAAAAAATTGATGACCCTAGCGTCACGGCTTGATACAACTTGTTATGTTCTTTTTGGATATAGTTATCGTAAGATTGGCGAAGCATAAATGTGCGCTGGAATTGCGTACACGCTTCACAACATCAACTTAGAAGTCCTCCAAAATAAAGGAGATCAGGCATGATCCACGCTGGCAATGCCATTACCGTCCAAATGCTTTCGGACGGAATTGCAGAATTCCGCTTTGACTTACAAGGTGAGTCGGTCAACAAATTTAACCGTGCAACAATTGAAGATTTTAAAGCTGCAATTGAAGCGGTTAAAGCAAATAGCGAAGTAAAAGGTTTAATCGTTACTTCAGCTAAATCGACATTTATCGTTGGTGCTGACATCACTGAATTCGGTGACAACTTCGCACAAGGCGAAAAAGCGATTGTGGATTGGGCATTGCCTGTTCACGACATCTTCAACGCATTTGAAGATTTAGAGATTCCTAAAGTTGCTGCAATCAATGGTATGGCATTGGGCGGCGGCTTTGAAATGTGCCTGGTATGTGACTACCGTGTCATGTCAGAAGCGGCTCAGGTCGGTCTTCCTGAAATCAAACTCGGCATTTTCCCTGGCTTTGGTGGTACGGTTCGTTTAAGCCGTGTCATCGGTATCGACAATGCGGTTGAATGGATGGCGATGGCTAATCCTAAGAAACCTGCTGCTGCACTGAAAGATGGTGCAGTTGATGCTGTGGTTGCTGCGGACAAACTTCAAGACGCTGCGATTGACCTGGTAAAACAGGCGATTGCTGGCCGTGTAGACTGGAAAGCAAAACGCCAGGAAAAACTGGATCCAGTCAAATTGAACCCAATCGAACAAATGATGGCGTTCAACTCGGCAAAAGGTGCGGTGCTTGCAAAAGCAAACCCTGCCCAGTACCCTGCGCCTAAGCTTCTGCTTGATTCATTACAGGCAGGTGCAAGCCTTCCACGTAACGAAGCATTAAAAGTAGAAGCTGAAGGCTTTGCCAAAGCTGCAGTAACACCGCAAGCCGGTGCCTTGATCGGTCTGTTCCTGAACGACCAGATCGTGAAGAAAACTTCGAAGAAATATGAAAAAGGCGCGCATCCTGTAAACCAGGCAGCTGTGCTTGGCGCGGGCATCATGGGTGGTGGTATTGCTTACCAGGCGGCGAGCAAAGGCACTCCAATCATCATGAAAGACATTGGTAATCCGTAACTTGCTTTGGGTATGAAAGAAGCAAACGGTTTACTGACGAAACAGGTTGAACGCAAGAAGATGAAACCTGCTCAAATGGGTGAAACACTTGCGCGCATCCGCCCGACTTTAAGCTATGACGAGTTTAAAGAAGTGGACATCGTGATTGAAGCGGTGACTGAAAACCCGAAAGTGAAAGGCATCGTACTGAAAGAAACTGAAGCGAAAGTGCGTGAAAACACGATTATTGCTTCTAACACATCTACGATTTCAATCACGCGTCTGGCTGAAAACCTGGAACGTCCTGAAAACTTCGTCGGTATGCATTTCTTTAACCCGGTACACATGATGCCATTGGTTGAAGTCATCCGCGGCGAAAAAACTTCTGCTGAAGCGATTGCAACAACTGTCGTTCTTGCTCAGAAAATGGGTAAAACCCCAATCGTGGTGAACGACTGCCCGGGCTTCCTAGTCAACCGCGTATTGTTCCCTTACTTCGGTGCATTTGACCTGTTGCTTAAAGATGGTGCTGACTTCCAGCAAATCGATAAAGTGATGGAAAAATTCGGCTGGCCGATGGGTCCTGCTTACCTGATGGACGTTGTCGGTATCGACACTGGCGTTCACGGTGCAGAAGTGATGGCTGAAGGCTTCCCTGACCGTATGAAACCGGACTTCAAAGGTTCGATTCAAACCATGTACGAAGCAAAACGTCTGGGTCAAAAGAATGACGTTGGTTTCTACAAGTATGAACTTGACCGTAAAGGCAAAAAAGCCAAAGTGGTTGATCCAACTGCGTATGAGCTTGTTGCATCTGTGGCAACTGCGGAAAAACGCGAGTTTGATGCTCAGGAAATCATTGACCGCATGATGCTGGCTTTCTGTAACGAAACTGTTCGTTGCCTGGAAGACAACATTGT
>DKLL01000176.1:0-3151 GCA_002455755.1 Acinetobacter sp. UBA6641 | reverse complement strand
GTACGTTCAGCAATGGGTAAAACCAAAAACGGTATGTTCCGCAATGTACGTGCTGACAGCTTGTCTGCTGAATTAGTCCGTGCACTCGTTGCCCGTAACCAGTTTGATGTCAACGAAGTTGAAGACGTAATCTGGGGCTGTGTTAACCAGACGCTTGAACAAGGCATGAACGTTGCACGTAACATCGCGTTACTGGCTGATTTACCTAAGACTGTTGCAGGTCAAACCGTGAACCGTCTTTGTGGTTCGTCTATGCAGGCAATCCACACTGCTGCTGCGCAAATTGCAACGAATCAAGGTGATATCTTCATCATTGGTGGTGTAGAGCACATGGGTCACGTAGGCATGATGCACGGCATCGACCTGAACCCTGAAGCGTCTAAACACTACGCTAAAGCATCTAACATGATGGGCTTAACCGCTGAAATGTTGGGTCGCATGAACGGCATTACCCGTGAAGAACAGGATGCTTTCGGTGTTGAATCGCACCGCCGCGCTTGGGCTGCAACTCAGGAAGGCCGTTTCAAGAACGAAATTATTGGTATTGAAGGTCATGATGCTAATGGCTTCAAAATCCTGTGCGACATCGACGAAGTCATTCGTCCAGATGCAAACCTTGAAGCATTCAAAGCATTACGTCCAGTATTCGACCCTAAAGGCGGTTCTGTAACTGCGGCGACATCTTCAGCGTTGTCTGATGGTGCTTCTGCAATGTTATTGATGTCTGCTGAACGTGCTCAAGCTTTAGGTCTTAAGCCACGTGCGGTAATCCGCTCTATGGCGGTTGCAGGCTGTGACGCGGCGATCATGGGTTACGGTCCGGTTCCAGCAACGCAAAAAGCGTTGAAACGTGCTGGCCTGTCGATTTCTGACATCCAAACGTTTGAATTGAACGAAGCGTTTGCTGCACAAGGTTTGTCTGTTCTTAAAGGCTTAGGCATTTATGACCAGCAAGACCGTGTGAACCTGAACGGTGGTGCAATTGCTTTGGGTCACCCATTGGGTTGTTCTGGTGCGCGTATCACGACTACATTGCTGAACGTGATGGAACAACAAGATACACAAATTGGTCTTGCGACTATGTGTATTGGTTTGGGTCAAGGTATCGCGACCATTATCGAACGTGTTTAATTCTTAATTAAATACTAAGATAAAAGAAACCCCGCGCAAGCGGGGTTTTCTTTTTATTAAACAAATATTTGTGATTTATATTTGAATTCAGTATATTACTTAAGCCCATGTTGTAGAACATGGGGAAGGTAATCTGTTGTCAAGTATTGCACCACACAATATTAGAATAATTTCTAGTACATCTGGTGAAACACTACAAACTGCTTGGAACCAAGTACAAACAATGTATATGGAACTCCACAGAATGTAATCAATACTTCTCATAGTATATTCCTTTCGTGATCTAAGGACGGTTTAGAGGGAACTGATTTTTGGGGTTCTTAAGTATGCTCTTGGGAATTCTACATATGTAGAACGTTTAATACGGGGATTACCGTCACAACCTTTCCCTTGAGTTTTCTAATAATGACTATTGATGCTGATTTCTTTAAAAATAGACAAAAAAACTATCTGCATTTCGATTACCCTATGCAGCCTCAGAAAATTTATAATTACGTGACAAATCCTAAAAATATTGAGAAGCATGCTTTCTATCCATTCATACATTTCGAGCTAAAATCACGAAAAATAAAAAAAGATAGAACCAAAATTATTAAAGTAAGGGGAAAGAAAGATAGATATGCTATTGTCAAATGCGAGCCAAAGATTAGACCTATCAAATATTCTTCACATATAGATGGTCATATATACGCCTATTACGCTGCATTACTAACTCCTAATTATGAAAAATTACTCGAAGAATCTAATCTGTCAGATAGTGTCTTAGCTTTTAGAAAATTACCTAACTCCCCTAATAATATTCATTTTGCTAAAAAGGTTTTTGAGGAAATAAAAGTAAGACAAAACTGTGTTGCTTTATGTTTTGATATTAAAAGTTTCTTCGATGAGCTTGATCATCAAATTTTAAAGAAAGCATGGCTTAAAGTCCTTAATGTAAATTTTTTACCTCGAGACCATTAGCAAGTTTATAAATCACTTACTAAATTCTCTTATGTAAATAAGAAAGATGTTTATAACGCTTTAGAATTATCTGTTAATAAAAACCATAAAGATTTAAAAAGACTATGCTCCAGCCATGATTTCAGGAATAAAATTAGAAAAAATAATTTAATTATCAAAGAAGATAAAAGGAAAGGAATTCCTCAAGGTTCAGCTATAAGTGCATTTTTATCAAATATCTACATGTTGGATTTTGACAAAAATATCAAAAACTATTTATCAAAATTAAATGCTTCATATTACAGATACTGTGATGATATTTTAATCATTTGTGACTCTGACTTAGGAATGAAAATCGCGCTGGAATCAGAAAAAAGAATTAAACAACTGAAAGTTCAAATTCATCCAGACAAAACTAAACGAGTTTATTTTCAAGATGGATTACACATCTATGATAAACCACATATGAGTAGAGAATCCCTTCAATATCTCGGTTTCACCTACGATGGTAAAAAAATCTTATTACGTGATACAGGTTTAGCTCAGTATCATCATAAAGCATCAAAAGCTATCAGGATGACTAATAAAAAAATTTTAAAGATTAATGAATCAAGAATTAAAAGAGACGACCTTCCCCTGCAATTAAACAAAAAGCACATTTATAGAAGATTTTCATATATTGGTAAAAGGAACTACATAAGCTATGCATTGAAAGCAGCCAAAATCATGAATGAACCTTCTATTAATAAACAGATCAAATCACATTGGAAACGTCTTCAAGCCAAAATTAAATTACATGAAGAATTTAACAATGAATATTTTATTTATATTTGTGATGAAAAGCAGAGCCTGTAGAAATAAAAAAAGCTACCGCTGAACAAGCTTTTGTAAAGCTGAGGAAAAAGACTGGTTTTCTGGTTTAAGAAGCTCCTTAAAATTACTAAAGCATAAAAAAGATGTAACAGTGACATCTTTTTTATTTGAGCATCCCATTTTAAAAGTGGAATCACACATTGACTTATTATTTTAGTCAAAGTGCTTTTATGGCTATCCTAAACCCTCTGCGCCAACAAGGTCGCAA
>DKLL01000137.1 GCA_002455755.1 Acinetobacter sp. UBA6641 | reverse complement strand
GGTGAACAGGTGTATCAACATGCCTTGATCATACTTGAACAGCAGCAGCAGATCTTGGCCACAGTGTCTAAAATCAGGCAGCTTAAACAGGGTAAATTAACCTTGGGTCTACCGCCCTTAGGTTCAGTTTTGCTGAGTAGTTTAATTGCCAAGTTTCACAAGCAATATCCAGATATCGAATTAAGTTTTCTGGAAGTCGGTGCAGCTGCGATTGAAGATGCCATTTTGGCGAAAAAAGTTGATGTTGGGATTTTACTGGGACATTTAAAACCTGTGCTGAGCGGTATTCCTATTATGGATTCGCCCTTATGTTTGCTTTCTCGAAAAGATACCCAATGGAAGGATCGAAAAACCGTAAAGTTGATTGAATTAAAAGAAGAATCATTTTTATTGTATGACGATTCCTTCAGTTTAAACAATATGATTATTCAGGCAGCCAATAACGCCGGTTTTGAACCCAAGGTGGTCTGTAAAAGTAGTCAGTGGGACTTTATTGTCAAAATGGTCGAGTCTGATGTCGGGATCGCATTGTTGCCCAAAATCTATTGTGAACAGCTGGATCAAGAGAAATTTAACATCAGCCTGCTGGAAAGCCCTTATCTAAACTGGACGCTGAGCATGGCCTGGAATACCACGGTTGCCATGAACCCTGCCACGCGAGCATGGTTAAAAATTATTGAGCAAAATCAGGATAAAATTCATTTTTAAATAGGATGCTCGCTTAGCACCTGTAACTTGAAAGGATGATAACTTTATCCGATTTTATTCTTCTAACATATTGTGCAGTAGATGAATCAAGCTTTAAGTCAGCCATTAATTGAGGCAACATTATTCGACTATCTAAAACGATATAAATAACCTCCTAAAACTTTATCCATCGAATTTATAGACAGTTCGGCGGTTTAGGAATACCGGCCAGCCGGCTTAAATGACGCGCCACCAGACCGGTCTTAAATTGTTCTTGCAAGACGGCATTATTGATATCGGCACTGACGGTTTTCATCAGAAACTTGATCAGTGGACGGGTAGCAGGTGAATGCCCGAACTGTTGATAGAACTGGCGTACTGCATGCAAGACTTCAAAATGCCACGCTGTAAGTTGCAGCTCCAGAGAATTTGCCAGTTCTTGAGCCACTTGTTCATTCCAGATGGTGTAATCGACTAAGTGACCATCTTGATCGAGTTCTAAGTTCATCATTAATCTCAAATTAGTTCAGACGAGTACAGCGGGTATAGTTGAGGCAAATATCTGCAAATTCTGCATAAGAAATCACTTGTAAACTTTCGGATTTTTGGCCCGCAAGCATTTCCGCATCGGTGTCTAATACATAAACATTATTCAATTGTTGCAGAAAAGGATGCTGCAGATGCAAGACCGATTCACCCATCAGCACAACCGTATCTTCCCCGCTGTAAAGCTGTTGCAATTTAGTCAATACAGAAGGGGTCGCTGAGAAAGTACTTTGTACTAAATATAAGCTTTTGTTCGACATAATTAGTTTACTCTTCAACTTTACCAGTACAGTACAAAATCAAAACTTTGAATAAAATCAGCATTTAATTCAACAAATTCAATATCCTGTTGAGCATTGACCACAAAGTGTGAGTGTTGATGTCTAGTTTCGACCAGAATCGGACTAAGGTCATAGAATTCAAAGCTATCGACCATATTGGATGCTACTTTAAAAGCATGTTTAAGCTGATCGAATGGCAGTTCGGCATTGAGTAAACTTAAGGCGGCATCTTGCAGTAAGACTTTCACTTCACAGCCAAAAGTGGCCAGCACCATCGTGGCAGACAGGCTTTCATGCACTTGCAGATTGGCCAGATTGGCTTGGGTCAGAATAACGAGTACAGATTTCACACAATTTACCTTTTAAAAGCAACCATGACCAAAAAATATCGCCTTAGAATTGAATCAGACGTTGTGTTGATTGCACTGCATCGGCAAGTTCACCCAGACCAACCAGTTCAAAGCCTTGTGCAAGGTTGTGTTGGCTAATCTGATGTCGTTTGGCATTTTCCTCATCGCTAATACCACGCGCCAAAGCAGCACTGACACATACCGGTAAGCGAATTGCCAGTTTTTGCCATTCTTCAGTCAGGTTACGCTGATCATCCGGAACCCATTGTAAGGCATTCGCAACAGTTACACCGTCCTGATAGAAGAACACGCGAAATGGCTGGTTCTTAGCGTGCAAGGCCTGAGCCAGACCCAGGGCATGCCAGGCGTAGATCGAGGTTGGAGCGGAGGTAATTAGTAATAAGGTACTCATCGAACTTCACTTGAAGAATGCCCAATCCAATATTGATGCATCCGAACTTCATAAGAAAAGGGTAGTATACAATGATTCTAGGGAGTATCTAAAGAATTCAGCATTGAATATTAAAATTATTATAAAAATAGTTATTTAAAAACAATATGTTATTTTGGTAGATGAAAATTAAAAGTCATGAAATCTGGTTTTTATCTGCACGAAATTACCTGTATTTCCTTTTACTGTATTATCCATAGAATAAAAGCCAATCTGCACCAAGAGAAATGAAACTTCCGAAACCACGTACCACGTGGGGGCAGGTTGGCGTATCAGGGTCACTTCTGAAAACAAACCATACTCAGTAATCAGAGATACAGCAAAAGAATGTGAGTACTGGGCATCAATCAAGCGACTATAACTTAAAAACAGGTAAGGCTAATCTTGAGCAGGGAATTAAGCCAGCATATCTATTTTTTTGATAGCTGATGGCAATATCAATATGCTTTAGTCTTCTGCAAATAGTTGAATAATCTGGTGCTGTCCAATCTAATCCACAACGTTTAATGAGGTTCTGAACAAAGCCAGTGACTATGCCTAAAGAGAGTCGAAATAGAGACTTAATTATAAGACAGCATTAAATAGCCGCATCGGAATAGGTTTAATTTCGTCCGTGTTTATCTTTTGCTTGTGCATACCATTGAGTATGGGGATCAAACCAGATCGAGAGATTTCCTCGATTCATCAGGGATTGATTGTATGTTTGCCAGTTAGCGGTACGATAGATTTTAGGTGTAGGCTTATTGATTTGAGAATTATATTGTTAAATAAGCCCTTAGCGATAGATTTGTGCAACACAGTCGTTCTCAAGCAGGGGCTTACAGGGGCTATTTTGTATAACATCGATTATGTCAGTTTTGAGCCTGTAAATTATTTTATGTAAGTTCCATTTTTATAAATGATCTTTTAATCGATCATCGAACTGAATCGTAAANNCTGCTGCAGCGGCTGTTCAGGATAATCCTTATAGCCGTTATTGCGAACCAGAGGGTGGATCAGCTGCATTTTTTCATAAAAACCGATGGTATCCCGGCTCATATTCATCTGTTGTGATAATTCACCAATTAGCATGTGCAAAGTCCCTTTAGGATTAATTTTTCAAAAACTGCTTGACCATAGAGTGTACTCCATACTTTAGCTTAAGTATGAACAATTTAAGAGAGTACACATTTATGCACACTTTAAATCAGACAGCTCTGGTAGTAGGCGCAACAGGATTTATCGGTAAATTTCTCATAGCACGCCTGCTTAGAGATAATGTTCAAGTATTTGCCTTATGCCGCAATATCGATCAGCAAGCCCCACAGTTTCAGCAATGGCTGACACAGCAGGGCATTGTACATCAACAGTTAAATTTCATTCAGGGCGATATTACCCAGCCCAATTTAGGGCTGTCTAAGCAGGACTGGCTGCAGCTCAAAACGGTCAATTATCTTTATAACACCAGCGCTTTATTTGCATGGCACTTAACGATGCAGCAGGCTAAGGCAGTCAATGTTGATGGACTGGAACGATTGCTGGCCTGTGTCAGCAGGCATTGCCAATTGGAACGGGCAATACATCTGTCAGGCTATATGCTGACTTTGGATGCACACTTACAGGCAGTGGGTATTTATCGCGAGCATATTCAGCAGACTGATTGGCCACATGTCTATGCCAAATTGGGGGCGTATGAAGCGTCTAAAATACAAGGGCATTTCACTTGGATTAAACATGCCAATCAGCATAATATCTCATGGACAGTTATCCACCCAGCCACCGTTATTGGTGATGAAACAACCGGAGAAATTCCTTATCATCAACCGATTGCACATCTAATACGTCAAGTGAAACAAGGAAAAATTACGGCTATTCCTGGAACGCGGCAGCACTCGTTGCCTTTAGTTTCGGTGACGATGTTGGTTGATGCTATAATTTATGCTGCCCAAGATCCATGTACGCATCAGCAGGAAATTCTCGTGGCCAATCCGGAACAAGTTTTCTTTCCGGAATTGATTCAGATGATTGCACAGCATCTGCAGGTCAAGGCGCCGCGCCACTTTATTTCACTAAAATTACTTCAGTCGATTTTAAAATGGCAATGGTTAGCGCGAAAACTGGATATGTCTACGGAAATGCTGAATTTCCTTAGAACCGAGCAGCTTGATTTGAACCGGTTTATCACATTGAATCAACATTGGAATATTCCAAATACGGATATCAGAAGCAAAATAGTAAAGACAGCGACATGGGTTAGCCGCCCATCCTGAAAAAGCACAAGTCCTTAAGTGAGCCGCTAAGAAGGCATTTCAAACAATATGAAATACCTTCCTCTTGCTTATTTAGATTTTTTTAACATCAGTTTTATTGAATTCATCATTACTTTTTTTGGGATTTTCAGTTTTTATATTTGTGGATTCTGTTGCAAAATCCAGATTGTGGAGAATGGGCATTGCCCATGCTGAGACAGATACAAAAGGAGATAGAATCATTAAGATTGCGAGAAAATTGCGTTTTGAACCGAACATAATATTGCCTTAAAAATAAAATAAAGAATATTTAATCTAACTAATTAAATAGTTGTTTGATTTAATAGAGAATATTATGATTTGAATATCACCAAAACTTGGTATTTTATATTATGCAGGGTAGTGCTTATGTCTAATAGGAAATATATTGACATCAACTCTTAAACTGGATTAGTAAGGATTAAGAATCTGCATTGGTGTTATTAAATTTCTCAATTGAGGTCTATAATTAATCTTTTATTGTTAAATGATTTGCTAAAAGGAATGTTTCAATTTTATTAATAATTTCTACTGTTTCTTGGATCATTTCCTCAAGGTTTTTATATTGAGTAATTTTTTTATTGGATTGAATGAAAGTATAAACATCAACTTCAATAGAAAGTTTTGATTTTAAGTTATAAATCATATCTACAGGTTTTATTATTCCTAAGCTTTCATAAGTTTGATAGGGTTTCTGATATGTTTTATTTTTTTATAAGTTGCTAATTTAAATAAATTTATCATAATAANNATAATAATTCATATTTTCTGAGGATCTTGGCAATATCAACTCTGATTTGACCAATATGATTCTCTAGGGATTCCTATTCTTCGTAAATATCTATATTTTTTTTAAAAACTACATTTGTTTAAGTGTTTGATATTTGGAGCTGGTTTAAAAATATCTTTTTTAGGGCTAAAGCATACATAATTAATATAACTGGTATTCAAAAAGCGAAATTTTCTACATGTCTTAAATTGATCAGTATTTCTAGTAACCATCTCAGCTCAAATCTGATTGAAACTAAAAGTTCTAATATTGGAAATGCAAAATCTTTAGCTAATTGAAAATCTACTTCTTCTCGCCAGTCATTCAAAAGATAGGCTGCAATAAAAGATGCACCCAATGTGGCAGCCGCTCCAAAATAACTACCAGTAGTGTTTAGAGCATCTTTTATAGTATGAGGTCCTGAATATACAAATATGCAAAACGTAACCATTAGAAAGGTAAATGCTATTGATAAGCTTACAATAAAACTAAATGTGATAGTTTTAAATCTACTTAACTCCACACCTTGTTCAAAACCCTAAAATTACTTTTCAGTCCCAAAGCCCAACCATGTTCCTTGCAAAAAATTCCCCATTATTTACCGTGTACTCGATATAAAAGTACATCTATGTTTTCATTTTTATTTCTTTCAGCTGCTTACAATGGTGGTTCGGTCTTTTACAAGATAATTAGGTGGTTATTTCTTGTCGTAAATAAAATACATTTCATAGCCATAACTGTAACACATGCATTATTCCAAACCTTTAAAATGGCGATATAGTGCTCTTGCAGATTAGCCGACGCAAGAGAATTTTGAGTCGGTTTTTTGCTTTTAATATCTGTAGATAAGTTGTTGTGAATACCAAAATTTCACCAATAAATTGCAAGGTACTGATTATTATAAGGAGTATCTAAACAATGATTTTAGTGACTGGTGGTTTAGGCTTTATAGGCTCACATATTGCGTTAAGCCTGATGGCTCATGGACAAGAAGTCATCATTGTCGACAATTTATCCAATGCAACTTTACAAACCTTAGAACGCCTAGAATATATTTCCGGCATGTATGTGCCTTTTGTCAAAATTGATATTCGAAATACCCCGGCCTTAAATAAAGTTTTTGAACAATATTCTGTTGAAGCGGTCATTCATACCGCCGGATTTAAATCGATAGAAGAATCTGTACTTAAACCGCTAGAATATTATAACGATAATGTCAGCTGTATCATGAGTCTGCTGCGCGCAATGCAGCGTACCGGCATTCGGACCTTAATTCACTTATCCAGTTTAGCTGTTTACGGCCAGTCAAGTTTAATCCTGACCGAAGATCTTGCTTTTAACTATTCTTATCCCAATCCCTACGTGAAGTCGCAACAGATGATTGAAGAAATCATCCGCGATACTGCTTTGACAGACAGTGAATGGAAAATTGCCATTTTAAGGCTGTGCAATATTGCCGGTGCATTTGAACATGGCGTGCTGGGGGAGTTTGTGGCGCCATTGCCGAAAAACATTATTCCATTGGCTTTACAGGTTGCGGCGAGGAAACGTGAGTATATTGAACTGCGCCAGCAGGCACAGACGTTAGATCGTACCGTGGAACGCAGCTTTCTGCATGTATTGGATTGCTGTGATGCCATTTTTGCGACTCTACAATGGTTAAGGACTCAGCCTTATACCTGTGATGCTTTTAATATTGCCGGGCAGAATATATCTATTCGTGCCTTGCTCAGTGAAATTTCAAAAGTCACCCGGGTAGAAATGAAAACTGTTGATGCGCCGTTTTATGCCTATGCTGAACTTGATCAGGTGGGGGCGACCTCAGGAAAAGCCCATGAAATTTTATCGNNGGAAAAGCCCATGAAATTTTAAAATGGCAACCTAAACGCAGCATTACTCAAATTATTGAGGATGAGTGGCGTTTTTATCAGCAAACGCTTAAGGGAAATTAAACCAAGATGAATTTAAAAATATGTGAAAATAATTATCATTTACAATTAAAACATGTTTGATTAAGATCATTAAATATGTCAAAACTGATGAGTTGGCTGAATTAATAAAACGATATGGATATGAGGTAGAGCATGCAAACACGTATTGAACATGACACTATGGGCGATGTAGAAGTTCCGAGTGAAGCAATGTGGGGTGCGCAAACACAGCGTAGTTTGCAAAACTTTAAAATTGGTCAGGAGCGTTTACCACGAGCGATGATTCGGGCAATGGGTCTGGTCAAAAAAGCCGCTGCTATTACCAATGCCGAATTAGATCAAATTCCGCATGAACTGTCACATTATATTGTGGGTGCAGCAGAAGAGGTGATTGCCGGGAAGTGGGATAGTCAATTTCCACTGGTGGTGTGGCAAACCGGTTCAGGTACGCAAAGCAATATGAACTGTAATGAAGTGATTGCTAATATTGCCAACCAGAAATTGGGCAATCCGTTGGGTTCGCAAAAGCCAGTACATCCGAATGATCATGTGAACCGTGCACAATCCACCAATGACTCTTTTCCAACCGCCATTCATGTCGCAGCAAGCTTGCAAATCAATGAACTGCTCATTCCAGCAGTACAACGTTTACGCGATACTTTAGATGAAAAATCAAAACAATTTTCAGATATTGTTAAAATTGGACGCACGCATTTACAAGATGCAACGCCCTTAACGCTAGGGCAAGAATTTAGTGGCTATGTGGCGCAGCTTGATCACGCCTTAAAACGATTACATTATGCCTTGTTGGGTTTATATGAATTGCCTTTGGGAGGTACAGCAGTCGGAACAGGCTTAAATGCACATCCTGAATATGCCGTAAAAGCGGCAGCACAATTGGCTACATTAACCGGTTTGCCATTTGTGACGGCTCCTAACAAATTTGAAGCTTTGGCGGCACGCGACGCGGCAGTATTTGCCTCTGGTGCCTTAAAAACTTTGGCAGCGAGTTTGAATAAAATTGCCAATGATATTCGCTGGCTGGCCAGTGGTCCGCGTTGCGGTTTTGGGGAAATCCGTATTCCTGAAAATGAGCCGGGTTCAAGCATTATGCCGGGCAAGGTCAATCCGACCCAAAGTGAAGCCATGACCATGGTGGTGGCGCAAGTGCTAGGTAATGATACAACCATTAATGTTGCCGGAGCTTCAGGAAACTTTGAGCTGAATGTATTCATGCCGGTCATTGCATTTAACCTGTTGCAATCGATTCAACTGTTAGGCGATGCCTGTAACAGCTTTAATGATCATTGCGCCGTTGGCATTGAGCCAAACCGGGAAAAAATTGATCATTTCTTGCATAACTCACTGATGTTAGTCACTGCTTTAAATCCGGTGATTG
>DKLL01000140.1 GCA_002455755.1 Acinetobacter sp. UBA6641 | reverse complement strand
GAATACGGTCGAAGCCTTTACTTTAGCAAGTTCGCTGTGCGTGATTTTGTTTATCAGTATCTGGAGCATCATCATGGTGTGCTATATCCGTTACCGTAAACTGCGTCCAGAACTGCATGCCAAGTCCACCTTTAAAATGCCGGGCGGAATCTGGATGTCGTATGTGGTGCTGGTTTTCCTGTTCTTTACTTTGATTATTTTAAGTCTGGAAGCCGATACCTTGCGTGCCCTGATGATCAGTCCGATTTGGCTGATTATTTTGGCAGTCACCTATCATCTACTGTATAAACCGCGGATGCATAAACGCAATCAGGAAATACTGAAAAGTAATCAGGAAATGTTGAACTAAGTTTCTCTCATATAGTTTCTGCCAGATATAAAAAAGCCCTCAATTGGGGGCTTTTTTTGATGCTTAGAACATGGGTTTAACCACCACCAAGATCACCACTGCGAATAAAATGAGCGTTGGCATTTCATTAAAGAAGCGCCAGAACTTGTGTGATTTGTAATGCGCATTGCCGATCAGTTTCTTGCGATAATAACCACAGACAAAATGGTAAATCACCAGCAAACCCACCAGTCCGACTTTCAGGTAAAACCACAGTGCATCGTGGTAATGACGCGTTGCATCACCCCAATCGACCAGAAAGTGCGCGGTGATGAGTGTTGCAACCATTGAGGGCCACATGATGCCACGGTACAGCTTACGTTCCATGACTTCAAAACGTTGATGACTCACCGTATCTTCACTCATGGCATGGTAAACATACAAACGTGGCAGGTAAAACAATGCAGCAAACCAGCAAACTACAGCAATAATATGTAATGCTTTTACCCACAAGAAAGCATCAGAAGGAGCATCCATCCATTCACCCTTTTAAAGGGCAGTGTGGCAGAAGTTGATCATCCGTGTGTGAATGATCAACAATTCTTAGCTTAGCCTTCCCATTTTTTGAAAACGAGACAAGCATTTACACCGCCAAAACCGAAACTGTTACTCATCACAGTATTCAATTTTGCGTCACGTTTTTCAAGTACGATATCAAATGGTTTTGCGCCTTCATCCAGTTCAGTCACGTTGATGTTTGGTGCAATAAAGTCGTTTTGCATCATCAGAACCGAATAAATCGCTTCCTGTACACCAGCCGCCCCCAGGCTGTGACCGGTCATCGACTTGGTTGAGCTGAGTGGAGGAACCTGGCCTTCACCAAATGCACGTTCCATGGCTTTCAGTTCAGTAATATCACCAGCAGGCGTTGATGTGCCATGTGTATTCACATAGTCAATTTTATCTACACCGTGCTGTTTTGCTTCTTCTAAAGCCATCAGTACACAGCGCGTTGCACCTTCACCGCTTGGAGCAACCATGTCTGCACCATCGCTGTTTGCAGCATAGCCCACAACTTCAGCTAAAATTTTTGCACCGCGAGCTTGTGCATGTTCAAGTGATTCAAGCACCACGAAACCGCCACCACCGGCAATCACGAAACCGTCACGGTCCGCAGAATAAGGGCGAGATGCTGTTTCAGGACTGTCGTTGTATTTAGAGCAAAGCGCGCCCATGGCATCAAACAACAAGCTTTGTGACCAGTGATCTTCTTCACCGCCGCCAGCCAGCATTAAATCCTGTTTACCCATTTGAATCAGGTTATAAGCATAACCAATGGCATCGGCAGAGGTGGCACAGGCACTGGTAATTGAGTGTGCAACGCCCTGTAATTTAAATGCTACACCTACGTTTGCAGTAATGGTGTTGGTCATGTTACGCGGTACAAAGAAAGGCCCCACTTTACGGGCACCTTTAGTTTGCAATAATTCGTTCATTTCAATAACCGAGGCAGTTGAACCACCACCTGAACCACCGGCAATACCGTAACGTGGGTTGCCGGCTAAATCTTCAACGCTTAAACCTGCATGTTCTACTGCAGCAAGTGCCGAGTTGTAGGCATACATGGCACACACGCCCATGAAGCGTTTTAATTTGCGGTCAATGTTGTCAAAATCTTGTTCAGCCGCTGCACTGACATGGCTCTTAAAGTTTAATTCTGCATAAGTCGGGTTAAAACGTGTTCCAGAAATCCCGTTTTGTAAAGAATGAGTGACATCTTCTAAAGAGTTACCAATGCATGAGTTGATCCCCATGCCAGTGATTACAACACGTTTCATCTACAGATCCCTTATATGGTGATATTTTGAGTAAAGGCAGCTGATTCAGGGAGAAAAGTAAAAACCTCAATCCAGCGTATTACCCAGGTTTTTCAGTTGCATTCATCATAGCAGAAAGGGTTTTGAATTCTTATGGCAAATATTATGCCTATTTCGACTGTAGGTATCTGTAATGTTTAAACGGAACAATTAACTAAAAGATACACAATGATATTGAGATAAACTTAGACTATACCTAGTATTTATCAATAATTGTAAGAATAGAAGACGAGGGTAAAAGAATGGCGGATACCAATAATAAACATTCAGGTGGATTCTTATCAAATGCTCTGGGAGTGGCTAAAAAGATCAGTGCAACAGGAATGAATGCCCTGAGTCATGCGGCTACCGAGCGTACTGGCAAGGCCTCCGGGACCTTGAAGAATGGTCATGTTGTGGAAGGAAGTGCCCGTTCTCCAAGCGTGTTTGAAGCCAGAAAATATGATAATCCACAACAAATGATACGTGAGTATTTGCCCAATGTATCCAGACAATTGCTGGGTCGTCAGTACAACAAGGTCAATCGTGTGGCGCAGTTTGTTTCACCGGATTTTTCAGACAAATTATCAGACTATTTCTTTGAACATTTAAACCAGTTCACTTCAAATCTGAGTTCTGTAGATGCTGTGCTGGATCAGGCGGGAGCAAAAGATTTACAGGAACTGACCCAAGACGTGGATCGTTCTAAGCGGGTAAGTCAGGCATTGGCAGAACAGAATAAGTGGATCGCTTCTATACAGGGCGCGGTCACAGGTGCTACAGGTGTGCTCGGTTCAGCGATTGATGTGCCTTTGTCCTTGATTATGTCTTTACGCACGATTTATCA
>DKLL01000023.1:4491-4691 GCA_002455755.1 Acinetobacter sp. UBA6641 | reverse complement strand
CAATCTTGGGTAAAAAAGTAAGTGAAGACCGCCGTTATGATGATCGATATGATCGTGATGAGCGTCGCTATAATGACCGCTATGACCGCCGTTATAATAGTTACCGTTACAACGATCGTCACGACAATGGCCGTCATTTAGGCTGGAACAAGCGCCGTTAATTCTAAAAATTCAGTTTAAAGCACCTACGGGTGCTTTTT
>DKLL01000023.1:0-4358 GCA_002455755.1 Acinetobacter sp. UBA6641 | reverse complement strand
ATCCTTGCCAATACCCAGACTTTAAAGGTGGGTTCCGGCGGCATCATGTTACCAAACCACGCTCCGTTGGTGGTTGCAGAGCAATTTGGTACCTTAGCCACCCTTTATCCGAATCGTGTTGAACTCGGTTTGGGACGTGCTCCAGGTACAGACCAGGTGACTATGCGTGCCTTACGCCGCGGTCGTCAAGAAACCGAAGACCAGTTTCCACAAGATGTGCTAGAAATACTTCAATATTTTAAAGAACCTATGCCACATCAACGTATTGTGGCGACTCCGGGCCAAAATACTCATGTTCCAGTCTGGTTGCTTGGTTCCAGTTTGTTCAGTGCGCAATTGGCAGCAAAATTAGGACTTCCCTATTCATTTGCCTCACATTTTGCGCCGCGTATGTTGGGGCAAGCGATTCAGCTATATCGCGAGAATTTTCAACCGTCTGAATACCTGGATCAGCCTTATGTTTCAATGGGCGTTCCTACTGTGGTTGCTCAGACCGATGAAGAAGCTGAATATTTAGCGACCAGTGCCTATCAGCGTGTACTGGGTTTAATGCGTGGACAAAGCTTAAAACTCAAAGCTCCAGTCAGAACGATGGAAGGTTTGTGGTCGCCTGCAGAAAAAATGTCGGTGGATAACTTCTATGCTCTTGCCCAAATTGGTTCGCCGGAAACAGTCAAAGCCGGATTAGAAAAACTGTTAGAAAAATATGATGTCGATGAATTTATCTTTACCTGTGACATATATGACACAGATAAACGTATTCAGAACTTTGAATTATTAATGAATATTAAAAATTCTTAATCGTTTTAAAATTCCAGATAGCACCTTTTTTAGGTGCTTTTTTATGTTAAAGAACAATAAGCTTATTATTCTCCAGCTATTATACAGATTATCTTGGATAACATTTACGATCTGGTTTAGCTTAGGCATAATAGCTGTATAAAAAAAATCAAATATAAAAATGGAAAATAAAATGAATCAATATATAAATAAACCTAGCTCTGCATTTATTGCTGTCAGCTGGGTTGCTCTTATTACAGGCGCAGCAGCATATCTCATCGGCTTATTTAACGCATCCATGTTGCTAAATGAAAAAGGCTATTATTTAATCCTGATTTTATATGGCCTATTTGCAGCCGTATCTTTGCAAAAAATTGTCCGCGACAAACTTGAAGGTATTCCAGTGACCGCGATTTATTTTGGACTTTGCTGGGCCTCAATCATCATCTGTATTGCATTACTCGCCATTGGTTTATGGAATGCTTCCCTGCAATTAAGTGAAAAAGGCTTTTATATCATGGCTTTTTTATTGAGCCTGTTTGGTGCTGTTGCAGTGCAAAAGAATATCCGTGATTTAGACTATTTACGTATGCATACCCAGCCGCCCAGCATGCCAAATTATTCATCTACAGACGTGCACGATCCAGAACAGGATGATGGAAAAATCAACTGACATCAAAGGTATTCTATTCCATCGATCATCTCCTCTCATTAAACATTTTTATACATTTCAAAGATAAGACTTGGCCCATAATGACAAGTATTTATTTTTATATATCAAATAGTTAAATAAATTATCCTAATAAATCAGCAAACTAAATAATTGATAAAAATGCTCAGCCTATTTTAAGCATTTAGGCAAATTACATTGCCAGTCTTTCTCATACACTTGTAGCTAAATAATGATTTTACAGGTATACAGGATGGCTTCAATCGACTTGGAAAAAATGCTGGATAAGGTCAAAAATACCCAATGGACTTTATCTGATATTGACTGGACTGCCCCAGGAAAAGAACTGATCACTGCTGAACAGTGGTCAAATCTCAAAGAATTTATGGCCGATTTAATGTGGATTGAACATGTGGGTGCACGCGCTTTTGCGGCTATGTCGAAAAAAGCGCCTAATCCGGTGCTGGCTGAAATGTATGCCATCTTTCATGCAGAAGAACAGCGGCATGCCAATGCAGAAATGGCACTCATGAAACGCTGGAATATGCTGGAAGACGACATTCCCAAGCCCAATAAAAATCTGCGTCTGATTATAAAGTGGCTAGATCGTTATTCAGATGACATGCCGTTCTATATTTTAGGCGCGGTCATTCCAATGCTGGAAGTTGCTCTGGATGGTGCTTGGTGTACTTTTTTGCTCGACAGCGTAGATGATCCGGTTTGTCATCAGGCATTTAAACTGATCAATGCTGATGAAGCACGTCACCTTGGTGTGGGCTTTAGCGTGATGGAAAACCAGGGTTATAACAAAACCTTTATTCAACTGGCGCAGATGGCTGCCAGGGCTATAGACCCTCGCATATTGCTCGGTATTTTGGCTTATTTACCGCTCATCAATAAAATGCGTGACAATGTGATCAAACTCGGGCTTGCAGAAGAAAAACTCTATGCTGCAATGAACAAATTTTCCAGAATTGGCGGCCGAACTGCAACGGGACGTCGTAATCCCTGGTATCAGATTATCCGGTTTCATGCTTACAAAGTGGTCGACCGCAAGCAAAAATGGTTCCATATTCCGGTCGATACCATGGTAGCGATGACTGACAAGATTCCAGAAAAATCTTTACCAAAAGTTCCATCTTGGATATACCAGTTAACTGCAGAACCAACTGCAACAAAGTAAAAATAAAAAAGGATATAAAAATGGTTAACAAGAAGAAGAACCCGCTGGATGGGTTCTTTCAAAATTCACCCGATTTTTTCCAAAAATTCCAAGGGAAAATTGTGGCTGCTGAATACATTATAAAGTTTGATTTTACAGATTTAAATGTGGCTATTATCGGGGGAAATCAAATGACAGTCATGCACCTGGAACACATCTGCAATACTGCGAAATTTGTAAAAGTCTTTCAAAATATGCCGCTTTTTATTTTGCCGCAAACTGAAAGAGGCATTCATAAACTGCTTTCCCATCCTTTAATTATTAAAAATCGTCGTTTATTTAACAACCGTATCAAATCGTTACTGGCCATTCGCTATCTGGAGTCGCAAGTTCAGGATACCTGGTTAAAACGCCAGCTCATGCCCAATTCGGCAGCTGGGAATAAGGTTTTTCTCAAATCGGATAGTTATTACACTGCACTGCAACGGGATAACTGCAAGCTGATTACTTGGCCTGTGGTAAAAATTACTGAAAATGCAGTACAAAGCATGGAAGGTGTTGAACATTTAGTGGATGTGATCATTACCACCTATTGAGGGTTGCAATATAAAAAGAGGTATATCAACCTCTTTTCATGCGGTTCATTTTACTATGCCGATATATTGATAATGATTTTTAGTCTTTTGATAACGTAAATAACTGGATGTTAATTCACCAGATGGCTTGATGACTAAAATATCAATATTTTTAAGATCATTCGCAACACGAATATAGTGCCGGTTCATATCGAAAGGCTGAATATGCTTCGGATAATAATTGCAGTCATAACTAACATCAATATGGTTCACTGCTTTCGTTCTGGTTTGAAATACATCGGCAGTTTTATATTTTGTATTTTTGATGTGTGCTGCCTGTATAGCATAAGCCCCAACACAACTACTGCCGACATAAGTACTTGAAATGAGATAAACCGTTTGCTGGTTCAACTGCGTTTGCTGAACAGATCGGATAAATCCCCCATCCTTCACTGCCTGAGTAAGCACTTTTTTGCCCTGTTTAAATTGCACATAGGACTCAAATTCCCGCATTGTGCCGCCTGCAGAGACATCAAATGTATAAAATTTAAGCTTTCGATCAGGACTATAATGGATAGAAACCATGTTTTTGCTGGTTAGATTTTTAAAATTATAGTCAAAACTTTGCGGATGACTCTCAATAAAATCGGCTATTTTTAAAGCTGCCTGTTGATTAATTCCATCACTTTCATAACGGTCTGTTAAACGGCTTTGATCATATTGTTTGAGTATTTGGGTTTCAAAATCCTGCACAGATTCTGCGAAAACCGGAATATTTATCAGACTAGCCAGAGCCAAATAAAGCGCTATTTTTCTTATTTTTAATACTTTATTCATATAAATACTCTCTTTATTCTCGATGATAAAAAAAGGAGTTAAACTTTGATTTAACTCCTTTTTTAAATTACCCAATACGACGTTTTAAACCTGTCATCTGTAAAATACGAGTTGAAATTTCTTCAATCGACATTTCAGAAACGTTGAGATATTTAATCCCTTCTGAAATATAAATGCCTTCTACCGCACGCAGTTCCATCTGACATTGACTGAAACTTGCATAACGGCTGTTGGCTTTACGCTCGGTACGAATCGCTACAAGTCGCTCTGCATCAATCATTAAGCCAAATAACTTATGTTTGTGTGCTCTTAAAACTGCCGGCAAACGGTTGTC
>DKLL01000016.1 GCA_002455755.1 Acinetobacter sp. UBA6641 | reverse complement strand
TTAGTTGGGTTAAGACCCTTAGGACATACTGATACACAGTTCATGATACCTTTACAACGGAACAAGCTGAATGGGTCGTCAAGACGAGCCAAACGATCTTGAGTTGCCGTATCACGTGAATCAATGATAAAGCGGTATGCATTCAACAATGCCGAAGGACCCAAGAACTTGTCCGGATTCCACCAGAATGATGGGCATGCAGTTGAACAGCACGCACAAAGAATACATTCATACAGACCATCTAGGTGCTCACGCTCTTCAGGAGACTGTAAACGCTCCTTCGCTGGCGCAGGCTGGTTGTTGATCAAGAATGGATGAATCTTGTTGTACTGATCATAGAACTGATTCATATCTACAACCAAGTCTTTAATAACAGGCAGACCTGGTAGCGGACGAATAGTGATTACCTCTGGTAAATCGTTCAGGTTCCAAAGACACGCCAAACCATTTTTACCATTGATGTTTACACCATCAGAACCACAAATCCCTTCACGGCATGAACGACGGAACGTTAAAGATTCGTCTTGTACTTTCAACGCAAGAAGAGCATCAAGCAACATACGGTGCTTGTCAGTCAACTCAAGTTTAAAAGTTTGCATGTACGGTGCTTTATCCTTATCAGGATCGTAGCGGTAGATATTAAATGTACGAGTACCTCTACTCATCTTACTTCTCCTAATTAGAATGTACGTGGTTTAGGTGGAATTGCGTCAACCGATAACGGTTTGTAACGCACTGGCTTGTACTCAAGATGGTTATCAACAGAGAACCATAATGTGTGCTTCATCCACTCATCATCACGACGACCATATGGGTATTCAGGATGATCCGGGGACAATTCAAAATCTACAACCGTATGTGCACCACGACACTCTTTACGAGCAGCCGCAGAAATAAGTGTTGCTTTCGCCACTTCATACAAGTTTTCAACTTCTAGTGCTTCAATACGTGCAGTATTGAATACCTTAGATTTATCTTTCAAGTGAATGTTGCGAACACGTGGCTCAATTGCAAGAATCTGTTTTACACCTTCATCAAGCAGTGCAGATGTACGGAATACACCAGCATGGTCTTGAACGATGTCACGGATCGCATCAGCAACGTCTTGTGCATTTTCGCCCGAGGTTGATTCATCAAGCTTACGAATACGGGCAACAGTTTGCTCAAGTACAGTTGTAGGAAGTGGTTCATATTCATCACCGTGATGTTTAGTCACATAATCGATGATGTGCTGACCAGCAGCTTTACCAAATACAACCAGGTCAAGCAGTGAGTTGGTACCCAGACGGTTTGCACCATGTACAGATACACAAGAACATTCACCAATCGCGTAGAAACCTTTCACCGGTTTAGTGAAGTTACGACCTTCTTGGTTAGTAGAGTATGTATCAGTGTCTTTGTCGTAGTGAGTAACAAGCGCTTCAGTTTCGCGAGTTTCCGGCACCACAACCTGACCATGAATGTTCGTCGGAATACCACCCATTTGGTAATGGATTGTTGGTACTACTGGAATTGGCTCTTTGGTGATGTCCACGTTCGCGAATTTCTTGCCAATCTCGAATACAGATGGAAGACGTTTCATGATGGTATCAGCACCCAGATGCGTCATATCAAGCAGGATATAATCACCTTTAGGACCACAACCACGACCTTCTTTGATCTCTTGGTCCATAGAACGTGATACGAAGTCACGTGGAGCCAAGTCTTTCAAAGTTGGAGCATAACGTTCCATGAACGGTTCGCCGTCTTTGTTACGAAGGATTGCACCTTCACCACGACAACCTTCAGTTAACAATACGCCTGCGCCCGCAACACCCGTAGGGTGGAATTGCCAGAATTCCATATCTTGTAATGGAATACCTGCACGAGCCGCCATACCAAGACCGTCACCAGTATTGATATAAGCGTTTGTAGATGCACGATACACACGACCAGCACCACCAGTAGCGAATAATGTTGCTTTCGCCTGGAATACTGCAATTTTACCTGTTTCCTGGTCAATTGCAGTTACACCAAGTACATCGCCTGCTTCGTTACGAATCAGGTCAAGCGCGATCCATTCTACGAAGAATTGCGTACCCATTTTCACGTTGCTTTGATAAAGCGTGTGAAGAAGTGCGTGACCTGTACGGTCGGCAGCAGCACATGCACGAGGAACAGCTTTTTCACCGTAGTTCGCAGAGTGACCACCGAATGGACGCTGGTAAATTGTACCGTCTGCATTACGGTCAAATGGCATACCCAAATGCTCAAGCTCGTATACAACTTGAGGTGCTTCACGCGTCATGAACTCGATTGCGTCCTGGTCACCTAACCAGTCCGAACCCTTAACCGTATCGTAGAAGTGGTAGTGCCAGTTATCTTCTTGCATGTTGCCAAGAGATGCACCGATACCACCCTGTGCTGCCACAGTATGCGAACGTGTTGGGAATACTTTGGTTAATACGGCAACTTTCAAACCAGCTTGAGCAAGTTGGTAAGAAGCACGCATACCTGAACCACCACCACCAACGATGACTGCATCGAAAGTTTGGTGTGGAATATTGGTGTAATCTTCTTTAGGGGTTATAGCGCCCATGATTGTTTCCTATCAATTCGCCCAAAAAATCTGGATCGCCCAGATTGCATATGCAAATACAGCAATAATGACTGCTGAAGTCAGCACCAAACGCAAGCCTGAAGCTGAAGGACCCATTTGACGGGTAGTCACATAATCCGTGAATACCTGCCACATGCCAATCCAAGCGTGTGCGACAAGAGATAAGACTGCCAACAAAGATAAAACCTTCATCGGTAATGTCATCATAAAGCCAAACCATTGTTCGTAGTTAAATCCGCCATTGCAGAGAATCCAACCAAATACCACAACAGTATAAACAGCTAGTACAACAGCACTGATACGTTGGATAAACCAATCGCGAGAACCTGAACCTGTAAAACCTGTAGCACTTTTCATTAGAGAACAATCCATACAAATGCTGCAATAATACCAATCGCAGACAAGATCAATGAAATAGTAGCTGCTATACGACCACTTTGCAGTTCTTCGGCAATACCGTTATCTGCAAGTAAATGTTTAACACCCGCAATAAAGTGGAATATTAAACCGGCTACAAATACCCATACGACAAAACGCACAATGAAGCTGCCAAAGATTTCTTGCACTTGAGCAAAACCTTCAGCTGAAGACAATGATTTGTCTAAAAGCCACAAAAGTACCGGTACGAGTAAAAATACGATGACACCTGAAAGACGGTGTAGAATTGATGCAATAGCCACAGGGGATTTTAAGTTTACTTCTAAAACTTGACCCATGGACAAATTGACAGGTCTGTTGCTTTTCACAGCGGGCATCCTGTAAGTAAAAACTCCATCCGGAGTTTGTTGGAATTAATTCGAAGGAAAGCTAGCATTGTTAGGTATTTGCAATATCCAGCAATACCTAAACTTAAAACGACACTGAATTATAAAACGTGAACTATCAAAACACAAACAGTCACATTTGCCTTTTCCCTCAAAAAACAGCAAATAAGAATCATTAACATGAAATACCCTATTCAAGCAGACAAAATATATCTAAGAAAATAGAGCTATATGCTTGGTTTTTATTAAATATAAGTTAATTTCGTTTATCGTTTTTAGCTTTGAAAATTAAATTGATTTATTTAGACTAAAGATGAACAAACAATTGCTATATTTTACAACCACCTTAATCATATTTATATGTTCATATATCGCCTTTCATTTTTAATATAAATATATAGTATTTATAAAAATTATACTTAATCAACATCATGAAATGAAATAACCACTTAGTCTGTGTATAACTGAAAT
>DKLL01000130.1 GCA_002455755.1 Acinetobacter sp. UBA6641 | reverse complement strand
GTTGAGTCAAATAAATCCACCAGGAAAAATACAAATATGACTCCAACCAGACTGGCGGTGAACAAGCCTTCAAAGTCCATTTGCAGGAAGGTCGGAGCAATAGAAGGAATCGCACCCACAACACCTTTGAACTCATTCAGACCCATCGCAGTCGCAATAGCGGTAATTACCAGAATACTGATAATAATAGCGCCACGAACTTTAAAATGATGCATCACTACAATCATCAGAAAGCCAAGCAAGGTCAGCAATACCGTCGGTTGTTTCAAGTCACCCAAACCTACAAGAGTAGCCGGATTGTCGACAATAATGCCTGAATTCTTTAATGCAATCAGAGCCAGGAATAAGCCAATTCCCCCGCCAATTGCAAATTTCAGCGACATTGGAATGGCATTGACAATGGCTTCACGGATTTTAAACATGCTGATGGCAATAAATACCAGACCCGAAACAAATACAGCAGCCAGGGCAGTTTGCCAAGGCACACCCATACCCATACAAACAGAATAGGTAAAGTAAGCATTCAAGCCCATACCAGGCGCAAGTGCAATTGGATAATTTGCAACAAGTCCCATCACCAGACAGCCAATGGCGGCTGCAAGACAGGTTGCAACAAAGACAGCCCCATGATCCATACCGGTTTCGGATAAAATCATTGGATTGACAATAATGATGTAACACATGGTTAAGAAAGTAGTTACACCCGCAAGAACTTCTGTGCGAAAACTGGTTTTATTTTCGCTGAGCTTAAATAAGCGTTCCAGCATATTCTCTGAAGATGGATTAGGAGTCGTCATGACTTTACCCCTGTAAGTAAACTTTATGCCGTCAGCACGCTATAAAATTAATGATCCGTTTTTCAAATCACCATTAAGTTTATAGATGTCCAGGCAATGGATATGCCCATATTTCCATTTAATAAATAAGTATTTTGTACAATACTGCGTTCGAGCTAGAAACATCGAAGAGCAAAAACTGTAAACAAAAAAGCCGCATAACTTTTATGCAGCCTACTTATATATAAAAATCAAATACTTACATTAAAAGCATAAGCATTGGATTAAGATTTTGGCAAATTATAACACAATGCTTTTTTATTGTTTCTAAAATTTATTTTTGAATCAAATTCCAATCAGCTAATAATATTTTGNNTCCAGACACTAAAACTGGATAGATTGCACATGTAAAGTGCCTACAGAACGGGATCGGCAGTTTCAACCGAGTCTAAAACCGTATTATTCGGATTACTCTCCACAACCTTTAATGACTGGTGAGCATCCTGAATCAACTGATCGACTTGCTGCTTTTTTTTCATTTGATTATCCTGGTAAACCGCCCAGCCCAGTACAATCACTGCAAAAATAAACATTGGAATCAATAATCTTCTCATAATAAAATTTTATTATTTAAAAAACTTTGTCTTATATTAACAAAAAATTAAAATATCTTTATTGACAAAAACTTATCATTTTATTCATTTTTTCAAAGTAAAAATCCCGAAATGCATCAGGATTTTTACTTCACTAATCTTTTATTTATGCAGCTTGTTGTTCATCGTNNAAACACCAACTCCCCCTGAAGCGAGCTTTCAGTATCAAAATAATAACCTTCAACGTTAAATGATTTTAAGTCTTCAGCCTGATTCAACTGATGTTCAACAATATATCGTGCCATCAAGCCCCGGGCTTTTTTGGCATAAAAGCTAATCACTTTATATTTGCCATTTTTCTGATCCAAGAATACCGGCTTAATGATTTCGGCTTTAATTTTGCCCGGTTTTACCGCCTTGTAATATTCATCAGAAGCGAGATTCACCAACAACTCCGAATTCGCCTGCTGCAAATCAGCATTAATTAACTGGGTAATATTGTCACCCCAGAATTCATACAGATTATGACCGCGGGGATTTTTGAGCTTGGTTCCCATTTCCAGACGATATGGCATCATCAAATCCAGAGGCCGCAACAAACCGTAAAGCCCAGACAGCATACGCAAATGCTGCTGTGCATATGCAATATGCTGATCATTCAGCGCATAGGCATCCAGACCAGTATACACATCTCCTTTAAAGGCAAATAAAGCCTGTCGTGCATTAGAAAAACTGAGTTCTGGTTGCCAGTCATTAAAGCGTTCTACATTTAATTTGGCAATTTTTTCACTCACGCTCATTAAATTGGCGATATCTGCAGCAGACAATTTACGACTAACATTTATAAGTTCTTGTGAATGTTCTAGCAATCTTGGCAGTGTATGCACATCGGTAGGAAGTGCAGATTCGTAATCTAGAGTCTTGGCAGGAGAAATTAAGGCAAGCATGAATAACCTGATCAAAAAACAATTAAACAAACTATAACAGTAGACTTATTTTATTTCCAATTTGTGTTTTTACTGAACATTATCGGTAAAATATCGGCTTCTCCTGTTATGAGTCGGTTGTGACATGTCCGAGCAAGTTTTCATTCAAGGTCCTGCGGGTCAACTGGAAATTTTTGTTGATTATCCTCAGGGTGAAGTGAAAGGATTCGCGGTAGTTACTCATCCTCATCCCCTACAAGGTGGCACACCACATCACAAAGTCCCTGCACTTTTAGCACAAATGTTTTTAGAACGCGGTTGTGTTGTCTATCGACCAAGCTTTCGCGGTTCTGG
>DKLL01000203.1 GCA_002455755.1 Acinetobacter sp. UBA6641 | reverse complement strand
GCCAAAAAGTCAAAATGGCGAGTATGGGAAATCTGGTATTTACTGTAATTGCAGAAAACCCTGATGGCACCTATAGTGTTGAAACCCAGCTCGACCAGCAAAATGTATTAAGTTACGGCAATATTTCAACAGAAATGCTGCGCAACGTAACGGCTTAACTTTATTCTCATATTGCTATCTATCTGGTTGATGAGACAACTTAAAACATAACACTGGTGTACACATGAATTTAAGTTTTTGCTTTAGTCGTGTGTAGTCAAGTAATAATCCGGGGCTATGTTTTAAAATATGTCGCCATTTTTTTTGTAATCTTATTTTTAGAACAAATATTCTATAAAAATCAGGCTATAAGAAAAATGCTTATGCGTCAGTGGGTTGCTAAATTCGATATATATTTTCTTGAATGATGGCAGAATCACTATAAATAATAATGATGGGTTTATTGGCAATTTCGACATTTTAATGCAAGGAAAAACGATATAATCATTCCTTATACTATTGTCTGTAAAAGAGTCTAGAGAACGCGATGTCCCCATTAGATCAAATTGCTCCAGCATTAGATGACCAGTCTGAATTAACCATGACAGTTTTAATGACTCCTGATATGGCGAACTTTTCAGGAAATGTTCATGGCGGAACAATTTTAAAGTTACTGGATCAGGTCGCATACGCATGTGCTAGCCGTTATTCAGGCAGTTATGTGGTGACTTTATCGGTGGATAAAGTAAATTTTAAAGAACCGATTCATGTAGGCGAACTGGTGACTTTTCTTGCCAGTGTCAACCATGTTGGCCGTACCTCTATGGAAATCGGGATTCGCGTAGAAGCGCAGAACATCCAGAAGCGTACGGTACGTCACACCAATAGTTGTTACTTCACTATGGTAGCCGTAGATGAAAATGGTAAACCGAAACAGATTCCGGCATTAAATCTGGACAATGACTGGAAGCGTTGCCGTTTTGAGGCGGCTGAGCACCGTAAGGTAGCGCGCTTGCAAGAAAGCCACCATCCTTCATGCAGTATTTATAAAAAAACCTCGCAATGCTAATACCGTATTAAAGATTAACGTCGATGCATTAAAAGACTGCTTTAAAGCGGTCTTTTTTGATTTTAAAGGGATAATCAAATCTGTACAGGCAGCAAAAATTAGCCTAATATAAAACGATACGTATCGTTTCGTTTTGGTGGCTTATGGCTGAGTTAGAAAAAACTTCGCGGCGCANNAACCGTAGAAGATATTGCCGCACGGGCCGGGGGAGGCAAGTCGACCATTTACCGCTGGTGGAAGCATAAATCGGATCTGGTCTTTGATGCCTTTAAAGAGCAAACCGCTTCGGTGTTTGATCTGGATTTCGAGCAGAGCCTGGAATTCAATCTGAACCAGCAACTTTTAAAATTGTCCCTTGCACTCAATCATCCAGTCGGACGCGCCTCACTGGTGGTCATGGCAGAGCATCGTGAAGCTGCCGGTGAATTCTTTAAACAGTATTTATTGCCGCGTCGTGAACAGACACGCAAGCTGATTCAAATCGCCATAGAGCGTCATGAAATTATTGCCGATTATCCATTTGAACTGATGCTGGATACGCTGTACGGGCCAATTCACTATCAGATTATTTTCTTTAATTGCAAGCCGGATGAAGCTTACATACATAATCTTGTAAGTTTGGTAATGCAACCTGTTCTGGTTCAAAAGTAGCACCAGGCTACCGCTAAGTTGGTCATTATGTCTGCGACAAACACTGAGCGTTTATGGAATCGCTCGTTTATATTGTGTCTATGCAATAACCTGTTTTTATTTACCTATTATTATGCCTTGTTGACCATTCTACCGATTTATATCATGAAGGATTTAGGCGGTACGGTGAAAGAGGCAGGTTTGGCATTGACCCTGTTTCTGGTGTCTTCCATTGCGGTTCGGCCATTTTCCGGACTGATTGTGGAAAAATTAGGTAAAAAAATCGCCTTTCGCGGTTCAGAATTGCTATTTGTTCTTTTTGCTTTTAGCTATCTATTTGCCGACAGCATGTGGGCTTTATTACTAATCCGATTTATTCACGGCATCTGGTTTAGTGTATTAACCACTGTGACCGTGCCCATAGCGAATGATTTTATTCCAGATCAGCGTAAGGGGGAGGGCATGGGCTATTTTGTCATGTCGACTAACCTTGCCGTGGTATTTGGACCTTTAATTGCGTTAACTGTACTGCAATATACTGATTTTAAAATGCTATTTGCGCTGTTAACTGCGGTGATCGGTCTGGGTTTTATCTTTTGCTTAATCATTCCGGTACAACAGCAGGACAAGGTTGCTTTCACGGCTGAGACTCAAGAAAAAAACCGTCTGGGGTGGCATGACATTATTGAAACCCGTGCCATACCGATTGGCTTTATTGCCTTGCTGACCGCATTTGCCTATTCCAGCATTATGAGTTTCATTACCGCTTATAGTGAATCTAAAGATCTGCTGGCGTATACCAGCCTGTTTTTTATTGTCTTTGCCATTTCCATGATTGTGGTGCAGCCGTGGGTGGGCAAAATTTATGACCGTAAAGGTGCCAGTGCAGTCATTTATCCTTCATTTATTTTCTTTGCCATCGGCCTGATGGTGGTCAGTTTTATCTCCAATCAATGGCTGCTCTGGTTATCTGCTATATTTATTGGCATTGGTTATGGCTCACTGTTTCCATGTTTTCAAACTATTGCCATTCAGTCTGTGCCAAAACAGCGTATGGGACATGCGATTTCCACCTTCTTCACCCTGTTTGATTTGGGCATGGCTATTGGCTCAGTCATTTTAGGATTGATGATTGCCTATTATGGTTATCAACTGAGTTATTTATTCTGTGCTGGAATTACTGTACTAACGTTATTTGTTTATAAGTACACAGTTTCGGCATCACTGAAGCAACCTAAATAAAGAGGTCCGGCACGTGGAATTACGTCATTTACGCTATTTTGTTGCAGTTGCACAAGAACTGAATTTTACCAAGGCAGCACAGCGCATGTGTACGGTGCAACCTTCTTTGAGCCAGCAAATTAAAGATCTGGAACATGAAGAGGGGGTGCAATTGCTGGTTCGATCGAACCGGAAGGTTGAACTGACTGAAGCAGGAAAAGTATTTCTGAAAGAAGCATTGCTCAGTTTGGAGCATGCAGAAAAGGCCATTGATGATGCACGGAAAATTGCCAACCTGAACAAAGACCAGCTGAATATTGGCTTTGTTCCTGTGGCAGAAATGAAAATTTTTCCCTATATCATGCCAAATATACGGGCTCATTTCCTCGACATCAAAATCAACTTTCATAGCCTGACCGATGCCGATCAGTTTAAAGCCTTAAAAAAAGGTGATATTGACATTGCCTTTACCCGCTATGTCGATGCATCGGATGAGCTGGAACATGTGCAAATTTTTAGTGAACCTCTGGCTTTAATCATACCTAAAGACTCACCGATTGCCGAGCAGCGTCATATTAGCATCAAGAGTTTTAATCATCAGGATTTTGTGATTAGCGATGAAGGAGCTTCACCGCAGTTGCACAAAATTATTACCGATTTCTTTAAGCAATCTAAGCTGGAGGTCAACGTCGTCCAGCACTCGACCAATATTCTGTTAAATGTCAACCTGGTCGGCATGGGCGTGGGCTGGAGTCTGGTACCAGCTTATGTGATTCCTCTCTTGGGCGATAAAATTATCGTGAAAAATACTATCGAACCTTTACCGATGATTGACCTGTATGCCAGTTATCGCAAAGAGCAAAAAAATGAGCCGATTGAACTGATTTTAAAAATTTTGAAAGAGCAGTTTTATATGGGGTTCTTTTAAAATAAATGTTTGATGTCACACGGTGCTTTTAAAGGGGGAGAAAGCATCGTTACCAGATGAATGTGTCACATAATCATCATCAACAAATAATTAAAGCAATTTATACTTAAAACCTAAAATAACAATAGGGAACGAATGAAAATGATGAAGCTGTATAACAATGCCCAGTCGCGTGGCATGACGCTGCTTCCTTTACTGAAAGAGCTGGGGATAGAAGACCAGATTGAACAGATAGAGGTGCCTTATGAAAACATGCATCAGACAGAATATATGAGCATTAATCCAATGGGGAAAGTACCTTGTCTGGCCGATCAGGGCGTGGTGATTTCAGAAGTTGCGGCTATATTTGCTTATCTGGCGGATAAATATATAGAAAAAGGTTTGGCACCGGCATTGGATGATCCCAAGCGTGGTGCCTATCTGAAATGGATGTTCTTTGCTCATGGTCCTTTGACTGAATTTATGGATTTAAAAGGACTGGGCGTATCGGACGAGCAAATTGAACAAAGAAAACGGAGCCTGACTTTTGGTCATGAAGAGAGCGTATTTGCCTTTCTAAAAAAGGGTATGCAAGAAGCAAATCCGTATTTACTGGGCGAAAAAATTTCAGCAGCAGATTTGTTTTTGGGTTACTGGCTGGTTTTTGCCATTTCTTTCAAAATATTGCCTTATCTGGATGAGTTTAAACCCTTTATTCAGCTGCTGGCACAGCGTGATTCCATGCAAGATGTGCCGTGGTTTCAGAAAATAAATGCTTAAATAATTGACCAGATTTCAAAATATTAAAAAAATAATCAAAGCATAAATCTTATTATGTTTTGATTATTAGGGTGTGTTGACACTT
>DKLL01000208.1 GCA_002455755.1 Acinetobacter sp. UBA6641 | reverse complement strand
TAAAAATCGTTGGTCCGACAAAATTACCCTGTTCATAGCCTGGAACCTGCACATCACGGCCATCGAGTAGCAGTTCGGCACCCTGTTCAACACCACTGTTAATTAAATCGATGACACGCGATTTGGCACGGGTTGAAATCACTGGTCCAACATCGGTATTCGGTTCATGTCCGGCATTTACCTTTAAGGTTTTGGTTTTATTGACCAGTTCATCGACCCAGTGCTTGGTCTCACCGACCATTACCGCCACGGAAAGTGCCATACAACGTTGACCTGCTGCGCCAAAAGCTGCACCGACCAAGGCATTTAAGGTCTGTTCTTTATTCGCATCTGGCATCACCACCACATGGTTTTTGGCGCCCATCATCGACTGCACACGCTTGCCGTGTTGGCCTGCAAGGTTATAGACATGCGTGCCGACTGCAGTCGAACCGACAAAAGAAATCGCCTTGATATCGCGATGGGTACACAGTAGATCGACCACTTCTTTGCCGCCATGTACCACATTCAGTACGCCTGCCGGCACACCTGCCTGAATCGCTAACTCAACCAGCATCATGGTCGATAGTGGATCCTGTTCAGAAGGCTTTAAGACAAAAGTATTGCCGCAGACAATCGCCATCGGGAACATCCACAGTGGAATCATCGCCGGAAAGTTAAACGGGGTAATTCCTGCACAGACACCCAAGGGTTGCTGCAAAGTATAGGTATCGACACCGCGTGCCACACCTTCAATATACTCGCCCATTTGTAGGGAACCGATCGAACAGGCATGCTCGACTACTTCCAGACCACGCTGGATATCCCCTTCGGCATCAGCCAGGGTTTTGCCCTGTTCAGCAGTCAAGACCTGGGCAATGCTTTTTAAATTACTGCGTATCAGGTCCTGCAGTTTCAGCATAATGCGCATACGGGCCTGAATTGGGGTCTGGCGCCAGCTGGCAAAGGCATTTTGCGCAGCCGCAATCGCTGCATTGACTTCTTCAGTCGTGGCAAAAGGCACCTGACCCAAGACTTCCTGGGTGGCAGGATTGACAATATCTTGCCAATGGCTGGTTTTTGATTCGACAAATTCACCGTTGATGAGGAGTTTTGCGGTGGTGAATCCGGTATTTTGCTGTGGATGATGAATAGCGTTCATGGTCGCTCCGTGCTGGTTTGTTATTGTCGTTGTCTCTGCCTTTACTGGCTTTTATGTAACGTATAATTTTTACGCTGTTTCAGCAGACTAACAAAGAACACTTTGACCACCAATAGAAATTGGTGCACGATGGTTGTGCAAATATGCACAGGAATTTAACAGGATGTTAAATAAAAAATGAAAGTGGATTGGGATCATTTACGTTTCTTTTTGGTTTTAGCGCGTGCTAAAACGCTCACCAATGCAGCACGCTTAATCGGGGTTGAACACAGTACCGTAGCGCGGCGAATTCAGGCCTTGGAAAGTACTTTAGGTACGCAATTGTTTAAGCGTGAAGCCACTGGTTATGAACTGACCTCGGAAGGTCTGGCACTGGTGCCGCGTGTCGAACAGATGGAGCAGTCCTTTATCCAGATTGACAAGCGCCATGATCCCTTGCAAGGTCGAGTCCGGATTGGTGCGCCAGAAGGCTTTGGCACGGCATTTTTAGCCCGTCTTTTGGCAGAATTTTCTCAGCATTATCCTTTGCTGACCATTGACCTGATTCCGGTACCGAAAGCGATCAAACTTTCACATCGAGAAGCCGATATTGTGATCGCGATTGACCGGCCCAAATCTGGACCCTATATCATTACTCGTTTGTCTAATTACTGCCTAAAACTGTATGGCAGCCAGCATTATTTACAGCAAAATCCGGAAATTAAAAAACTGGAAGACCTCAAACAGCACCGTTTTGTTGATTATATTGATGATCTGGTCTATAGCACTGCACTATATTCGCTGGAGCGTCTTCCCTTACAGGTCAGTGCCTGTTTTCGCAGTAACAGTATTCTGGCGCAGGAAATTGCCGTGCGTGCAGGTGCCGGACTGGCTATTTTACCGAAATTTCTGGTGCATGATAAAAGTGAACTGGAAGAGGTTCTGGGCGATCNNGTCTGGGACTTTTTACGCAAGCAGGCTGACCTTCAGCAAGGTCTGTTGATGGGTAGATGAATAATCGCTTGAACTTTAGATGACTTTTTTCTTCATGATGAGATGTAAGCTGTATTAGTTGAATCACCAATACATAACAACATCTCGATACAGCAATTGAACGTATCACAACATTCCTGATGCTCTTGAATTGTTAAATTAACAGCCTATAGCCTGCATCATTTTAGGGAAATTTAAGGAAACAATATGAAAATTCTGATCGTTCTGACTTCACATGACACGCTGGGTAATACCGGCAAAAAAACCGGCTTCTGGCTGGAAGAACTGGCTGCGCCGTATTACACGTTTATCGATGCCGGTGCAGAACTCACCTTGGCCTCTCCTAAAGGTGGTCAGCCCCCACTAGATCCGAAAAGCAGCGAACCGGATGCACAAACCGAAACCACCAAACGCTTTGAAGCAGATGAAGTGGCCATGCGGGCACTTGCCAGCACACATAAATTGAGTGAAGTTCTGGACCAGGATTTTGATGCAGTATTCTATCCGGGTGGTCATGGCCCTTTATGGGATCTGGCCAAAGACCAGAATTCTATTTCTTTAATTGAGCAGACTTTGCAGGCAAATAAACCTGTAGCATTGGTCTGCCATGCACCGAGTGTTCTCCGTGATGTAAAAGATGCAGAAGGTCAATCTATTATAGAAGGCAAGACAGTGACCGGTTTCAGTAATACTGAAGAAGACGGCGTGGGTCTGACAGATATTGTTCCATTTCTAGTTGAAGACATGCTGAAAGAAAAAGGTGGCCGATATTCTAAAGCAGAAGACTGGAAGGTTCATGTGCAACAAGATGGCCTACTGATTACCGGACAAAATCCGGCCTCTTCTGCTGCAACTGCCGAAGCACTATTAAAAGCCCTAAAATAAGTAATATTAAAGCAAGAGGCTTTTATTTAATTATGCTTTTTTAATTGATATTCAATAATTTATATAAATTTTAATCAGGCTGATCAAGATACTCATATATGTAAATAAACCCTTGGATTAAATATTTAATTTAGGGGTTTATTATTTTTATTGCACAAACATGGAGAAGTTAAACTTTTCCTAATTTCTACAAACTTGAATTACTACTTGGGTATAAGGTCTACCTGATTCGATGCACGAATAACCCGATA
>DKLL01000047.1 GCA_002455755.1 Acinetobacter sp. UBA6641 | reverse complement strand
ACGCCGACTTCGACGGTGACCAAATGGCAGTACACGTACCATTAACACTTGAAGCTCAGCTAGAAGCTCGTGCGTTAATGATGTCGACCAACAACATCTTGTCACCAGCCAACGGTGAGCCAATCATCGTACCTTCTCAGGACGTGGTTTTGGGCTTGTATTACATCACGCGTGATGCAATCAATGCCAAAGGTGAAGGCATGGTGTTTGCGGATACTGACGAAGTAAACCGTGCACTTGCGACAGGTCAAGTTGATTTACACGCTCGCGTGAAAGCACGTGTACACCAGACTGTGATTGACGAAGATGGAAACCGTGAACAACAAACCATTATTGTTGACACGACTCCAGGCCGCTGCCTGCTTTGGGAAGTTGTGCCTGAAGGTATGGACTTCCAGCAAATCAACGTCGAGATGACTAAAAAGAACATCTCTAAATTGATTAACTCTTGCTACCGTAAATTGGGTCTGAAAGATACCGTTATCTTTGCTGACCAATTGATGTACTTGGGCTTCCGTCAAGCGACGCGTTCTGGTGTATCTGTTGGGATGGAAGACATGCTTATTCCACCAGCAAAATATTCAATCATCGAAAAAGCAGAAGTTGAAGTTCGTGAAATCGAACAACAATTCGAACAAGGTTTCGTAACTGCCGGTGAACGTTATAACAAGGTAGTCGATATCTGGGCGCGTACTAACGACCAGGTAGCGAAAGCGATGATGGACAACTTGTCTTTTACCACTGTTAAGAACAAACAGGGCGAAGACGAGAAACAAAAATCATTCAACAGTATCTACATGATGTCTGACTCGGGTGCCCGTGGTTCCGCAGCTCAGATTCGTCAGTTGGCAGGTATGCGTGGTTTGATGGCGAAACCGGATGGTTCGATCATTGAAACCCCGATTAAAGCGAACTTCCGTGAAGGTTTGACAGTACTTCAGTACTTCATTTCAACACACGGTGCGCGTAAAGGTTTGGCCGATACAGCACTTAAAACAGCAAACTCGGGTTACTTGACCCGTCGTCTGGTAGACGTAGCGCAAGACTTGGTTATTACCGAGCCTGATTGCGGTACTTTAGGCGGTCTTGTGATGACTCCGTTCATTCAGGGCGGTGACGTGATCGAGAACTTAGGTACTCGAGTATTGGGTCGTGTTGTTGCTGAAGACGTGAAGAAAGTCGGTTCTGATGATGTGATTCTTCCACGTAATACTTTAATTGACGAAAAAATCGCAGCCTTCCTTGAAGAAGCGGGTGTCGATGAAGTTAAAGTACGTTCAGTGGTTTCTTGTGAATCTACCTTCGGCGTATGCGCGAAATGTTATGGTCGTGACCTTGCGCGCGGTCACTTGGTGAATCCGGGCGAATCTGTAGGTGTAATGGCTGCTCAGTCAATTGGTGAGCCAGGTACACAGTTAACCATGCGTACCTTCCACGTGGGTGGTGCTGCGAGCCGAACTTCTGCTGCAAACAGCGTACAAGTTCGTAACAAAGGTACAGTACGTTTCCACAATGTGAAAACAGTACAACATGCCAAAGGTCACCTGGTATCAACTTCACGTTCAGGTGAAATCGGTATTGCGGATGATTTAGGTCGTGAACGCGAACGCTATAAACTTCCTTATGGTGCATCTATCTTGCTGAAAGATGGTGAAGCTGTTGAGGCAGGAGGTATCGTGGCGACTTGGGATCCACATACACATCCACTGGTTACAGAAGTTGCAGGTAAAGTACGTTTCAGCCAGATTGCTGATGGCGTAACTGTGACCTCGAAAACTGATGACGCAACAGGTATGACGACAATCGAAATCTTGCCAGTGACTTCACGTCCTGCGTCAGGTAAAGATATGCGTCCAGCGGTTGTATTGGATACCACTGATGGTGGCGAACAGTTCTACTTCTTGCCACAAAACACGATTCTTTCTGTCCGTGATGGCGAAACAATTGGTGTGGGTGACGTTATCGGTCGTGTACCACAAGAATCTTCACGTACCCGTGATATTACCGGTGGTCTGCCACGCGTAGCTGACTTGTTCGAAGCACGTAAACCGAAAGAGCATGCAATTCTTGCTGAAATTTCTGGTGTGGTAAGCTTCGGTAAAGAGACCAAAGGTAAGAACCGTCTGGTGATTACGCCGGATGATGGCTCAGAGATCTACGAAGAGCTGATTCCAAAATGGCGTACCATTAACGTGTTCGAAGGCGAACATGTGAACCGTGGTGAAACCATTTCTGATGGTCCACAGAACCCGCATGACATTTTGCGTCTGAAAGGTGAAGTGGCGTTGACCAATTACATCGTGAACGAAGTTCAGGACGTTTACCGTCTGCAAGGTGTAAAAATCAACGATAAACACATCGAAGTGATCGTGCGTCAAATGTTGCGTAAAGTCGACATCACTGACGGTGGCGATACCAGCTTCATTAAAGGCGAACAAGTGGATTACATCCGCGTGATGCAAGAGAACCAAGCTGTTCTCGCGCAGAACAAGTTCCCTGCGAAGTTTGAACGTCAATTGATGGGTATTACCAAAGCATCGCTTTCTACTGACTCGTTCATCTCTGCTGCATCGTTCCAGGAAACAACACGTGTGTTAACTGAAGCGGCTGTAACAGGTAAAGAAGATGATTTACGCGGTCTGAAAGAAAACGTTGTCGTGGGTCGCTTGATCCCAGCCGGTACTGGTCTTGCTTACCACCTGGAACGTCGTCGTCAGGAAGCAGAAGCTGCAGAACATGCACTGGTCAATGACTTCTCTGATGTAGACCAAGCATTAAGTCAAGCATTTAACCAAGAATTTTAATTCGACGTTAAATGACTCATAAAAAAAGGCGCCTTCGGGCGTCTTTTTTTATGCCTGTACTTTTGAAAGCACATTCTGGGATGTTAGATATATTGAATGAGTTCTTTTTAAAATAAGAACTCTGATGCTTAAATCACTGGCATGTTTAATAAGATTATCTAGCTTATTTCATCGTAGATGAATAGCTTTGTATAAACTGGTTTACCGCTTGAGTATAGGAATTATGTTGCCCGAGTGACGTGTTGATTTCCCTGTGTGAAAGCGGGACAGGCAATAACTGGGCTTTAGTCCCGAATTTCTGTGCCTGTTGAATAAATTGCTGTGCCTGGGTACAGGGCTGGTTTGGCCGAATGGTGGAACAAACGGCGAGAAATGCCGGTAAAGTCTGATGTAGTTGATGGATAGGAGAAAGCGCTTTCCAGTTTGAGGATTGACTTCCAAAGGCCTGATCATAAAACCGTGTATGCCGGGTTTGCATAATGGTTTCAACATTATAGGCAGCGCTGTCTAAAGCCACTGTAACTTGCCAGGGCTGGGGTTTTGAGGTCAGCCAGAGGGGACGTGTGCTGAGTAAACTGACCAAGTGTGCGCCTGCTGAATGTCCCATCAGCACCAATCGTTTGGGGTCAGCATGCCAATGCGGAGCCTGTTTTTGGATATAAATCAGTGCCTGCGCAATATCTTGGGTTTGTTGTTGTAGCGTGACGTCAGGCACTAATCGATAGTTGAGGGAAATAAAAATCCAGTTTTGTTTGCTCCAATAAGCCACTTTATTTTTGACCACAGCAGCATTATTTTTATCTCCAGTGGTCCAGGCTCCTCCATGTACCATCACAATTAACGGTGCGGGTAATTGGCCTGTTGGTTGTTTGGCCGGAAGATAAACATCCATGACTTGTTGAGGAGAAGACCCATAGGCAATGTTTTTCAGAATTTTAGTTTTATTGATAAAAGGGGAATCAAAAGAATCCGAATATGCAGGTGAACTGAAACCAAGCAATGTAAATATCAAGCAAAGAAATTTTTTCATTCTGATGATCCTTCACGTTTGAATAGCACCACTGTGTATAATTTTTATTATGAAGTTATGGACCTGTGGGAATACCTCACTGATGCCTAAATGGTGAAATCGAAAAGCTAGGCATTTTAATAGCCTAATTAAAATTATATTACAACATTCAACATTAAAACTTGGAAAAGTAACATTATGCTGATATTAACTTCACACTCATGACTTATGCTGTAACAAATAGCCAAAAGGACATATCTCATGAAAAAGTTAATGAGCGTGATGGCAATGGCAACCTTGTCGACTTTTATGCTGGTAGGTTGTGACTCTATGTCTCCAAGGGACCAACGTATTGGCGCAGCTGCACTCGGCGGTGCTGTTGGTGGTGGTGTAGGTAATAAAGTTGGCGGTGGAGTTGGTGCAGCCGTGGGTGGTGGTGCAGGTGCCGCTGTAGGTAGTAAAACTCAAGGCGGATCTAACCGTAATGCGACTTATAGTGGTGTAGGCGGTGCGATTGGTTCAGCTGTGGGTAAAAGTGTCTTCGGAGGGAATGCCGGAGCTGCGATTGGTGGTGCCATTGGTGGCGGTGCAGGTGCTGCCATCGAACAGAAAAGACGTTAATTAACGTTTGCAATGTGAATAAAAAAGCGCTTGTCGATCAGGCGCTTTTTTATTGTTAATTCGAACTGGCTTTTGGCTTTTTTAGGCGGATATATACTGTCTTCTGTACCTCGGCAATACGTAGGCCCGATTCATCAAAAATATTTAAGCTATAGGTCCGGTATACCGGTGCATGATGTTCAGCAAGCTGCTTAATCTGCTTGATCTCGTTTAAATCCAGGCGGATATCGGCATAGACTGTACCGCGGCCGGGTGATAAGAATTGTATAGAGGCTGACTTATCCCAAACAATATATTTTGAACCCAGATGATGCATTAAAATCAGCATATAAAAAGGATCCACCATCGAATATAAACTGCCACCAAAATGTACACCGACGACATTTTGATTTTTACGGGTTAAAGGCATTTTGATGCGAATATGATAATTTGCCAGGTCAATCTGATCGATTTCAATCCCTGCACCGCGGTAAGGTGCATAACGATTCAGAAAAAATTTAGCAATCGCAGGAATTGTCTGTAGTTTTTTTAAAAGGCTCATTTTGGTCAATTGTTTTTTCATGGCTTCAGAACATACTAAAACAGAATGAAAAGGGCTGCATTGATCAGATTAGCCAGAATCTGCAATAAATAGTCAATAAAAGAATAGGATAAAAATATATGCAAGCGCAAACACAATGGGTTGCTACCTCAGATCAGCAGCGTCTTTATGTCAAAACCTGGGGCAGTGAAGCCAAACCTGCTTTAGTCCTGGTGCATGGCTATCCCGATAATCAGGAAGTTTGGGAGCCTGTTATCCAGCAGCTGATGCAAGATTTTTATATTGTGACTTATGATGTACGAGGGGCAGGGAACTCCTCCATTCCAAAGCGCATTCGTGATTATCGCCTGGAACAGTTGTCTTTGGATCTGGAAAGTGTGGTCAAGGCTGTATTGGAAAAACGTCCTTTTCATTTGGCAGCACATGACTGGGGTTCAATCCAGTCTTGGGCGTCAGTGACTGAACCGAAGTTTAGAGACCGGATTTTATCTTATAGCACCATTTCTGGTCCCTGTCTGGATCATGCTGCTTTCTGGATGCGTCAGCAATTTCAACAAGATAAACCCAAATTTTTTAAACAACTGGCTAAATCCTGGTATATCGTGGTGTTTCAATTGCCCTTGCTGGCCCCCGCCATCTGGACTCTATTTACGCCTGAAAAATGGGATAAAGTCTTGCAGCAGTTAGAGCAGCAAAAAGATTTGCCTTTAAATAGTCATATTGCTTCAGATGGAAAACATGGAGTCGGGCTATATCGTGCCAACTTCATCCCACGTTTAACCCAACCACGCCAGCGTTTTGCCGTTTGTCCGGTACAGGCGATTGTGCTGAAAAAAGACAATTTTGTCAGTCCGGAACTAATTGATGAAATGCCGAAATGGGCAGAAAATTTTCAGCGTGTAGAGATAGATGCCAACCACTGGGCAATATTGAGCCAAGCAGAGTTAGTCGCAGAATATATCAGAACATTTGCCTTAAAAAATAATTAAATACAGATTTTCTATTTAAAATTTAATTAAAATCAATAGTTTGACGGTTTATTGTTAAGCTGATTTATTTACAGTTTCAAAAGAGCGAATCTGATAAAATATCGGCTTTTCATCTTCCTCATAATTCTCATGAATGCAGTAGTTATTGCGATTGCCGTGATGTTTATACTCTCACTGGCACGAGTTTCTGTTGTCTTGACTTTGGTCATTTCAGCGATTATTGGTGGCTTGGTTGCAGGACTAAGTTTGTCGGATACCGTAACCGCATTTAATGCCGGTCTGGGCGATGGGGCTGAAGTTGCTCTGGCTTATGCGGTGTTGGGTGCTTTTGCTTTGGCCTTATCCAAATCAGGCTTGCCTGATCTGTTGGCGCATAAATTAATTGGTCTGCTGGGGGCGGAAGCCACGCATCAAAAGACCAAAAAAGTAAAATATTTGCTTTTAGCTATTTTACTGGTTGCCGCAATTTTCTCTCAAAACCTGATTCCTGTGCATATTGCATTTATTCCGGTATTGGTTCCACCTTTACTTAAAGTGATGAATCACATGAATCTGGATCGACGTGCGGCAGCCTGCGTCCTGACCATGGGTTTAGTCGGTACTTATATTTTCCTGCCAGTCGGCTTTGGTTCCATTTTTCTGGAACAAATTCTGATGGGTAACATCAATAAAATTGGTGCAGCGTATGACTTGCATGTCGATCGCTGGATGATGCCAATGGGCATGGCGATTCCAGTACTTGGTATGCTGATTGGTACTTTGACTGCGGTATTTATCAGCTATCGTAAACCGCGTCATTATATCGATCGTACAGTTGCACGTGTGACCACCATCGATCTGGACAAGCCGATTCGTGCAGGTGAAGTGAGTCTGCAAGCCGATGCCGAAGAGCTGAAACACGAAGCTGAACAAGCACCAGTCATTGCCAGGAAAACTATCCTGATGGCAATGCTTGCGATTGCTTTGACGTTGGTTGCCCAGCTCTATTCAGGTTCAATGATTCTAGGTGGACTGGTTGGTTTTGCCGTGCTTTCTGCCGCGGGCATTTTCAAATGGCAAGAGGCAGATGATGTTTTCGTGCAAGGCATGCGCATGATGGCATTGGTTGGCTTCATTATGATTTCTGCTGCCGGTTTCGCTTCGGTGATGACCCATACAGGCGACATCAACAGTCTGGTGAATGGGGTGGTCCATCTGATTGGTGACAATAAAGCCTTGGCTGCTTTCCTGATGCTGTTTATCGGTTTGTTTGTAACTATCGGGATTGGTTCTTCTTTCTCAAGTGTACCGGTATTGGCAGTAATTTACGTACCGCTTTGCGTACAGTTCGGCTTCTCGCCATTGGCCACTGTGGCCCTGATTGGTACCGCGGCAGCATTGGGTGATGCTGGCTCTCCCGCTTCAGATTCAACTTTGGGTCCAACTGCTGGTCTGGGAGTGGATGGTCAGCATGATCATATCTGGGATACGGTCGTTCCAACCTTTATCCATTTTAATATTCCGTTACTGGTCTTTGGCTGGATTGCTGCAATGGTCCTTTAATTGAATTTTTAATTCATTTTATTGTCAATTTTAAAATATGTATTTAAAATAAATGTTATTAAATAATTAATATAATAAAACCAAGCGATATACTTGGAATATAATAATAAACTTGATTAACTTGGTTGGTATTTAAAACCAACCAAGTTGGTCAGTTTAAAATAAATAATCAACAATTTCATATATTTAAAAATAAATAAAATTTTAAATATTTAATGCCTATTGCATATTATTAATATGCATGTTTATTATTAATTAATGTTTGAAAATTAATTTTATTATTCTTCCATAGGGGTTTAAAAATGTTAAAGCAAGTTGCTCTTATTACATTATTGGGACTGTCTGCTTCTGCAATGGCGGGTCAGTGGCAGGTTAAAGTGGGTGCGAGCTCTTTAGCTCCAACAGCAGACAAAAATGTATTGGCAGACGGTGCATTTACAAATGTAAAAGCTTCCCAGGAATACGGTTTTACTCCATCTGTAGAATATTTCTTTAATGATAATTTTTCGGCTGAATTATTGTTGGCCACTCCTTTTCAACACGATGTAACATCAAACGGTACAAAAATTGCTTCATTTAAGCACTTACCACCAACAATTACAGCAAAATACAATTTCAAAAACTCAACTGGTTTCACTCCTTATGTAGGTGTTGGTGCAACTGTAGTTATTCCTTGGGATGAGGAAATTGTGATTGATGGAGCAAAATTAAATGCTGATGTCGGCTATGGCGTAGCAGGTCAAGTAGGTTTCAATTTCCAACCAGCTGATGCTAAAAACTGGGGTGTTTTTGCTGATGTGCGTTATGCGGATGTAAAATCTGAGCTTGAATTAAATGGCAATGCTATTGGTGACCTGGAAGTCAATCCTTGGGTTTACACCCTTGGTTATAGCTACAAATTCTAAAACTAAAAATAGATCTAAAATAAAAAAATCAGCGCTCAGATCCCTATCTCTGATGGGGATCTTTTTTACTTATTCATTCACAATAAATCACATAAATTGAGCAATTTAATCCTATTTAATCGTGAGAAATGCATTTAAGTTGTTAGCTTACAAATAAGCCAAAAAGAGCAATAAAAATCATGAAATTATTAACTATATCTACTATGGTCTTTATTAGTCTTTTGAGTGGATCGGGTTATGCCGCCAGTTTTAATTGTGACAAAGCACAAACTCAGACTGAACATGCCATTTGCGAGCATCGCGCGGTAAATGATGCTGATGTAAAAATGGCCACCACTTACAATATTATTAAACGTTTGGTGCCTATGGGAACACGCGGTGTGATTCAGGATGAGCAAGTCAAATGGTTACAGCTACGCGATCAATGTGGTAATTCAAGCCGCTGTTTAACCGAAGTGTATAAAATGCGTCAGCAAAAGCTGGATCTGCATATGGATCGTGTTTATAAACAAGGTCCTTTTTGAGAAAAATTTATCTGCTGCTATTGAAAATTCTTTAACTTACTCCATTCATTAAGCATCCAATAAAAACCGCTTAATGAATTTAAGGAGTGACTGATGAGCGAACACAGCGCACAAAAACATAGTTTTCAGGCTGAAGTAGCACAGCTATTACATTTAGTGACGCATTCTCTCTACTCAAACCCTGAAATTTTCCTGCGAGAACTGATCTCGAACGCTTCGGATGCCTGCGACAAGCTGCGTTTTGAAGGGATTAACCATCCTGAATATTATGAGAATGACCCAGACTTGCATGTACGCGTCAGTCTGGATAAAGAAAATAAAACCCTCACCATTTCGGATAATGGGATCGGCTTAACCCAACAGGAAGCCATTGATAACCTGGGCACGATTGCTAAATCAGGCACCAAAGACTTTATGTCTAAACTGTCCGGGGATCAAAAAGCGGATGCGCAATTGATTGGCCAGTTTGGTGTCGGTTTCTATTCAGGCTTTATTGTGGCGGAAAAAATTACCGTCGAATCGCGTCATGCGGCTGCCGATGTTGCTGATGGTGTACGCTGGATCAGTAGCGGAACAGGTGATTTCGAAGTTGAGCAAATCAATAAGGCTTCACGTGGAACAGACATTATTTTGCATTTGCGTGACAATGCACTTGAATATTTAGAATCTTATAAAGTTAAGCAGATTATCAATAAATATTCTGACCATATCAGCCTGCCGATTGAAATGCAAAAAGAAATCTGGCAGCAAGAAGAAGCGGCTGAAGGTGAAGAAGCTAAGCCAGGTCAGATGGTAAAAACAGATGAATGGGAAGCGATTAACTCGGCCAGCGCACTCTGGACCCGCAATAAAAACGAGATCACTGACGAGCAATATACCGAGTTCTACAAGAATCTCAGCCATGACTTTGATGCGCCTTTGGCCTGGACCCATAACCGTGTAGAAGGCAGTACTGAATATACCCAATTGCTTTATATTCCAAGCAAGGCTGCAAGCAACCTCTTTACCCGTGAAGCTAAAGCCGGCATTAAGCTGTATGTAAAACGCGTATTCATTATGGATGAAGCGGATAACCTGATTCCAAACTATTTGCGTTTTGTGCAAGGGGTGGTGGATAGTGCCGATTTGCCGTTAAACGTGAGTCGTGAGTTGCTGCAAGAAAGCCGTGACGTAAAAACCATTCGCGAAGGTAATACGCGCCGTGTGCTGACCATGCTGGATACTCTGGCCAAGTATGAAGATGAAAAAGACCAGGAAAAATTCAAAACGTTCTATGCTGAATTTGGTTCGGTGATTAAGGAAGGTTTGGGTGAAGACTTTGGTAACCGTGAGCGTATCTTAAAATTATTGCGCTTCTCGACCTCGACCAATGATGAAGTTTCTACTTCATTGGCAGATTACAAGGCACGTATGAAAGAAGGGCAAAAAGCCATTTATTACGTGACTGCGGAAAGTCTCGGTGCCGCTAAAAACTCGCCACAACTGGAGCTGTTCAAGAAAAAAGGCATCGAAGTGCTGTTAATGACAGATCGTGTGGATGAATGGGCGATGGAGTTTATTCATGAATTCGACGGAACCCCAATGCAGAACGTGTCCAAGGGTGCAGTAGACTTGGGTGATTTGCAGGATGCTGAGGAGAAGAAGGCACTGGAAGCAGCGGCGGAACAGTTTAAACCTGTCGTGGACAAGCTTTCAGATGCACTTAAAGCCAAAACCCAACAAGTTCGTGTGACGACCCGTCTGGTAGATTCACCTGCATGTCTGGTTACAGGCGAGGGTGAGCTGTCTCCTCAATTGATTCGCATGCTGAAACAGGCGGGTCAGGCGGTTCCGGAAAGTAAACCGATCCTGGAAATTAACCCGGAACATCCTTTGGTGAAAAAGCTGGAAGGGTCGAACCAGTTTGATGACCTGGCGAATGTGATTTTTGATCAGGCAGTCATTGCCGAAGGCGGTTTGCCGGATGATCCTGCGGCATATGTAAAACGTATTAACAGTTTGTTGCTGAAATAAGTCCTTTTCCTGTTAAGAAAAAACCTCCCTCGGGAGGTTTTTTATTGTGGAAAACTATGTAGTAGATATGCGGTTCAAATTTTTATATTGCTTAGCTTAGAACAATGCTTCCATACGCACTGATACACCCAGAAAATGGCTTCGATCTTCACGATGGTCATTGAGGTAGTTTAAATCGCCCTGTAGAAAAAACCATTCACGCACGAAAGGTTGTCGCCATGAAACATAGGGTCCCCAGCTGTTCAGGCGGAGGTCGTTATTATTGTAGAAACCGCCCGTATAGAGGCCGTAGGCAAAACGGTTGTTGTGAAAAAACTGGTGTTGTCTGAACAAATAATTATCCCAGGTGACATCGTCATCTTGTTTGTCGGCATAGGTCAGGCTGAGCTGATTGGATAAAAACGGCTGATTCGGCCGTGCATGAGTCAGTTCCAGATTGGTTCTCAAGTAGTTTTCACTATCTATCCCATAACGGTAAATTTGCTCGGCATAAAATCTGAAATCATTTTCCAATTGCCAATCCCGAGAAGCTTTTAACCTTAGATAAATATCATCCCCTGAACGAACCCCTAAGTCCACATCCGTTTCAAAAGGAAGACGCTTGGAAAAATCAGACCAGCGTAAGGCCAGAGAACTGTTGTTATCACGGGTCCGTTGGCGGTCCAGGGTTTTGTCCTGAGCATTTTCCCGATTTTCATCAGTAATGGCGACATTATTACGCAGTTCATTATCTAAAGAGTCATCACCAAAGATTAGGCTGACTTTACGTTCTAACGTTGGAAGTTTAATTTTTCCGCGAAGACGTGGCTGGATTTCATAGCCATCATGTTTATTCCAGCTGTTATCGATAATCAGGCGTAAGGTTGCTGAAGCAGGATCATTTGGATCAGGTTTTCCAAACCAGTTATCAATTTTATGGGAGGTACGTCCTGTCCAGTTGCGGATTTCATGTTGTTTACGATCTACCCAGCTTTGCTTTTCAGTGGCTTGCAAGGGAGGGACAATCACTTTATCTGACTGTTGCGGTAGAAAGGTCGGTATGGCATCAATCCAGCTTGGAATCTGGTAAAGCAAATTAAAATCTGTTTCTGTTTCTGTTTCTG
>DKLL01000030.1:3008-3269 GCA_002455755.1 Acinetobacter sp. UBA6641 | reverse complement strand
AAAGTTACCTCGGGAAGTTCACGCCCCTTAAGAGTGTTCAGTCTGCCTGGATCAAATCCTTGCTGACGGTCTGGGGCGAATGCGTCGGCGGTAAAACCCGCGCGCAATACCGTCTGGAGAATTTCAGCCAGTTCTGGTCTGAGGTTAAGCAATCGGAGTGGTCGGACACTCAGCTGTCGCGCATCACTGAGGCGCTGGGTCAGGCGAGGGAAGAGGGGTTCCGTGGCGTTCAGGCAGCGCTGCGTGCCCGGTCCATTCTGT
>DKLL01000030.1:0-2961 GCA_002455755.1 Acinetobacter sp. UBA6641 | reverse complement strand
CTGCGTGCCCGGTCCATTCTGTGGCCGGTGACCCTGTCAGCGCTGATCGAAGAGAGCGAGCGCCGCGATGATGCTGACTTTATCGAGCAGATCATGCTGAACACCTTCGACCTGCACGACCCGGTGTATCTGGTTGGCCGGCAGTTCTATACCACCCGCAAGAAGATGTCCGACATCACGCGAGAGTTGCAGCACGTGGCCCCCTGGCTCACTGACGGCGAAGCGCGTAAGCGCGTGCGGTGGTGCCTTGAAATCTTCCAGGCAAAGGTGTTTCTGACCGTGTGCCGGCAGATGAAAACGGAGCAAAACTGAGAGGCCTCTTAAAAAATATTTCAATTTATGTTGAAAACGGGCCAGAAAGATGAATAATTCATTCATGCTTGGCAGAACTGCGCCACGATGGCAGCGTCGAAAAGCTCTTATCAAACAAATTACGAAACCTCGCTCCGGCGGGGTTTTTTGTTTTGTGGTCTGAAAAACATCTGTCTACTTATTAACCACGCACACGGCTGGTATGCAGCATGTTTAAACCATCCATTTGATAATTGTTATATATAAATTTGATATAATTATAATATTCAACCAACCGCTGGAAAGTAGTGGTTCCGCTGTTTAGCCCCGCTGCGGATTGGTTAGGATCGCTTAAGGAACACTATTTTTATGAAGAGGTAGGTGTCTAATTTTGCATGTCAACGCCACTAAGTTTGTAAATTAATATAAGTCATCCATACCCCATGAAAAATTAAAAGTGCATCACGTATTATCATAATAAATAGTAATGAACCAAATTATGTTTTATGTGAATATCTATGTGAATCAATCTCACTAATTTGAATTGCTCGGCTTTTCAATGTATACCTATATAACCGCAGTAATCGTATGGATACATTATGCAAGCATCTGATTATTTAAAGATGAAGTTGCAGAGCGACAGGCAGTTGGCTATTTATGGACAGCAAGGCGTTGCAGGGACATGGCAAGTATTAAAGGGGATCGGCTCTGATATTTACTCAGGAATGGAGCGTGTAAGTTGGTACTCATCATGCTTAATTCCCATCTATCATGATGCATGTGATGAGCTTCTCTCAGAAGAAAAGAGGATGTATCTCTCTATTATGTCTATTTATCGTTATCGCGATGTAATAGCCTATATGCTCTATCTTTATTTCGAAAGTGTTATAGCTGATTCTGAAAATGGAAATGAACAAAATCGTGTTCGTAAGATGGATTCAAAAGTAACCGGCCTTGTTAAAAATATACCTACAAGTAAGGCTGCACGTTTAACAATAGCTTGGGGACTGGCAAAATCCCTTTCCGAATCTGGCTTACTCTCAGAAATCGTCATCGAACGGCTTGCACGTCGCGTACCTAACGTCGTCATGGCACTGCAATTGATTGGCACAGAACAGAAGTGCGCTCTTGCTGCCCGTCGCTTGAAAACTCTGGATCCTGAGTATTACGCAACTCTCTATGCCGCACAATTAGAAATGCTTTACTACTTTTTTGAGCCTTTTCTGTCTGAACTTATTAAGAAGGTGCGAATGGGATTCTACAGAGATTTCGAGTCAATTTCTAATGACTTAAAGGATAAGGGGTATGTTTAAGAGTCTGCTATCAATTTTATTTTCGGATATTTTATTTCCAATTTATATTTTTGCATGCGCCTCTTTGTTCCTGTGGTTGGTACCCGACTACTGGGTATTGTTAACATTCATTGCTATCGTCGTATTTATTATTGTTCATCCAATCATTTTCGGTCGCTTTGATAAGTACGATTGAATTTTATAAAAAGGAGTTTTTATGTCAAATCCGGCTTATTTATTTTTAACTGATGAAAATGGTTCTCCCATGGTTGGCCCTTGCCTTGTATCAGGGCGTGAAGGTGCAATTGAACTTAAATCTTTCACGCATAATGTAAACATCCCTGTTGACGGGAACACCGGGAGATTGACGGGTACGCGCATACATATGCCCGTCATGTTTCAAAAGGAATTTGATCGTGTCACCCCGCTTTTATTTCGGGCGCTGAGTATGGGGAAAACGCTCCAGTCTGCCACTATTAAGATGTATCAGATTAATCAGGCTGGTTTAGAACAGGAGTATTTTAATATCTTCCTTGAGAATGTAAAAATAACCTCAATCACACCAGACCTGTATCCAGGCGCAAACACCGGAACACACCTTGAAACGGTTCTCATACGTTATGAGAAAATTACCTGGAAGCATTGCGAGGGCAATATTATTTATAGTGACTCCTGGAATGAGCGAGCAACATACTGAAACGGGATTTACAACAAAGCTATCTGGCAAATTTTAAAGTTCCACCTGATAGGTTTATGTCATACACATGCAGTAAGTCTTTGGAATGCATATAAAACCACCAAAATAAGCGGTGGTTTTTGCTTTTGTTAACATTGCGAAGTAGTCAGATGTCGCTTATCAGAGTAATAAAACGCGACTAATTTCTAAGAAAGCTGGTTTATATGCGGTACCCAACCTTCCGCAGCACACGCAAGAACGCCATTTTTAGGCGAACCATAGCAAAAGGTCATTTTCCGTACCCTGCAGCATTGAAAATTTTTTCCGACGCTGGATACCGTGCGTGCAAGAATTAGTCGCTATGAAGCATATAGCCCCGACATGGTTGCGTTACGCCTGTAAATGGAATCCGTTCTTGTAAGTATTGCGGCTGTAAAACCTTGATGGATTCTCAACCATATCAAAACATTGGTGACCAGATTCGGTGTAACACCTGCACTGTTGATTGGGTGAGTTACATTCCCCTTTTGAGCGTCATCACTCGACAAGCGAAACGTGATCTTTGACGCATTTTCGGCCAGATGAAAATAATTCCGTTGTCACGCCTCAAAACCTGTGCTTGTATAAATCCACTTAATGATTCCAGAAACAGGTTCCTAATGAACGCTTCCATGCTGACCTCGACCCTACTAAAAACTGCGC
>DKLL01000062.1 GCA_002455755.1 Acinetobacter sp. UBA6641 | reverse complement strand
TCCAAATCGCTGTTGCTATAGGACGGCTTCGGCGAACGGCTCCATTCCACGCCTGAACCAATAACAACATTTTTTGGCGCTGGCGGTGCAGGTGGCGATGGTGTTGCAACTGGCGCTGGCGGTGCAACCGGTGCAGGTGGTGGAGTTACCGGTGCAGGTTTCACCACTCTGGTTTCAGAAACTGTTGTTGTTACTGTAGGTTTAGGCGGTGCTTCAACCGGTTTAACCACCGGTTTTGGGGTGTCTGCTTTTTTAACCTGTTGAACCTTCTCTACCTTTTTCGGCGGTGGTGGAAGCTGTTTTTCGACAATTTTAACTTCCTTCACCGGCTTCGGCTTAGGCTGCTCTTTTTTAGGTTCAGCTTTTGGCTTTGGCGGTAGAGGTTTTGGCGGTTCCTGAATTTTAACGAAGCGAACTTTCAAGGGTTCTTTTTCAATCGGCTTCAATTCTGGTGTTTTTATTTGTCCAACCGCCCACAACACTCCCATGTGACCGACCACAACAGCAATAAGCGCCGTAATAATTTTCTTTTTCATCGGATTGGGAGTTTGCATATTTAGAGCGGAAGATTGACTCATTAAAATCAGTTACCTAATTTAAGCGATTGTTGATCAATTAAGATTTAAGCAATCAGGCTCATCGGTTAGTACAATTAAAGCACGCCAATAATAAATGAGAAGTGTTTTCATTTGCAACTATTAAAATGCCAGTTTTGATGAGTTTTTTGAATCGAAAACAAAAAAGGCATGCTTAAAACATGCCTTTTAAATTGATAGTTATAACAATACTTATTGGAAAACAACAGTTTTGTTGCCATCGACAATAATACGATCTTCAAGATGCCATCTTACTGCACGAGCCAAAACATTTCGTTCCACATCTTGTCCGAGTTCACGCAACTGCTCTACGGTAAAATCGTGATTGACACGTTCCACATCCTGTTCAATGATCGGGCCCTGATCGAGGTCAGCAGTCACATAATGCGCNNAGAATTCTTCGTCCAAAATCTGCATGTAACGCGCGAGGATCAGTAAATCATTACCCTGCATGATTTCATCAATCTGGCTATAGGCTTCACGTTTGTTTTCTTTATTGACCGGAACAACTTCAAATGGAATGCCAAAGTTTTCTACCGCTTCACGCAAGGTGTCATGGTTCGATACCACTTTGGTGATTTCGCACGGTAAACCGCCACGCGCATGGCGCCATAACAGTTCAAGCAAGGCATGATCTACTTTAGAAACCAGAATCCCGACTTTTTTCACATCACTGACCAGTGCCAGACGCCAGTGCATTTCATAGCGCTCGGCTACATTGGTCGCAAAAGTCTGGGTCAGACTTTCTTTACGGCTTTGCAGATTGTCCAGTTCAAACTCAACACGCATGAAATAACGCCCGCCTTGAGCTTCAGTTGCGTATTGATCAAGTGCGGTAATATTTGCTCCCTGATGATACAAAAAGCTCGAAACAGCTTGCACGATACCTGGTTTATCTTCACAAGTAATCAATAAACGTGCTGTGTTAGCAGTGGACATATTCATGTTGGTTAATATCACTAATCAGTTAAATTGAAAAACAAGCCGAGTATTCTAACGCTTTTTGCAGGCTTTCTAAATAGGCTAGCTCGCATCATGTTTTTTGCTTGAGGACAAACTCTCAAAAAGCTCTGAAGGNNCCCCGACATGTACAGGAAGTTGGTCCAGTTGGTCAAAACAATCCACAAGTTGATAATCAGGGCTTCAATTTCTGAATCCGTCATTTCCATCAAGCCAGCATTGACGAAGGCCTTATAGATTTTTTGTCCCTGCTGCATCACCTGACCGGCAAAACGTGGATACATTTTTCGAAAATCTTCATTGCTTTCAACCAAATGATAAACATCACGATGCAAAAAGCGATAGGCCCAAAGCTGGCTGCTGAGCACCTGAAAATAGCGAATTTTATCATTAGCATCGAGCGCACGATCATCAGGCAGTGCCAGCATGTCCAAAGTTTCGCTTTGGTACTGCTCCATCAACTCTTTGATGATTTCGCTTTTATTGCGAAAGTGGTAATACAAATTACCCGGGCTCATATTCAGTTCAGCGGCAATATGATTGGTTGTTACAGAACGCTCACCGCGCTCGTTAAATAACTGTAAGCTGAGTTGCAAAATACGTTCTTTGGTTTTCACCGTTTTGGAGTGAGACATCCTAAAGTAACCATTCATTCAATAGGTTAGCTAGCTAACACATAAAGTAACTTGACTATTTAGAGCTTTTACTCTAAAAATTAAATTAATCGCTTTTTATTTAATGGTAGCAGGTCATGAACAGTCAAACAAAAACAACTTCAATGACACCACATTCGTTTAATATTCAGCACTTACACGACGTGCTAGAACAGCAAAAGCACGCTTATCTACGTTATCCTTTACCATCGGCAAAGGAACGGATTGATCGTTTAGCACGTCTAAAGCGTATCTTAGTTAAATATCAAGATCAATTTGCCGAAGCAATTAATCAAGACTATGGTAACCGTTCTATTACCGAAACCAAAATCGGTGAATTACTCACCTGTCTTGAGCATATCAAATATTATAGCAAGCATTTGACCAATTGGATGAAACCGTCCAAGCGCCATGTAGGAATTATCCATCAGCCAGCAAAAGCCTGGGTTCAATATCAACCTCTGGGCGTGGTCGGGATTATTGCTCCATGGAACTATCCATTATTATTGTCAGTTGGCCCCCTGATTTGTGCGATCGCGGCCGGTAACCATGCCATGATCAAGATCTCCAGTGCCTCAAGCCATTTTGGTCGTGCCCTGGAAAAGGCACTAGGCGAAGCATTTCCAACCGAACTGGTTGCAGTGGTTAATGGCGGTGGGCCCGTTTCCGATGCCTTTAGCCATTTGGCCTTTGATAAAATTATTTTTACCGGTTCAACCGAAATTGGTAAAACCGTGATGGCTGCTGCTTCAGAAAATCTGGTACCGGTAATTTTAGAGTTGGGGGGAAAATCCCCTGTTCTGGTTCACCCTTCTATTGATTTGCAGGATGTTGCCCAGCGCCTGGCTGCAGGTAAACTCTGGAATTCAGGTCAAACCTGCGTGGCACCGGACTATATGTTCCTGCCTAAAGGCAAGACAGCTGAATTTATTGAGCACTATAAGGCCTGTATTGAAGAGATGTATCCAAGTATTGAATACAATCAGGATTACACCTCAATTATTAATGACAAACAATACAATCGCCTGCAGGGCCATCTGGAAGATGCTCGCACTCAAGGTGCTAAAATTATTGAATTAAATCCTGCACATGAAGATTTAAGCAAAGTCAGGAAAATTGCCCCCACTGTCGTGACCGGTGTCACCACAGAAATGCGGATTATGAAAGAAGAAATTTTTGGCCCGATCCTTCCTATTCTGGAATATGATCAAATTGACGATGTGATTGACTTTATTAATAGCCGTCCTCGTCCACTTGCATTATACTATTTCGACTTTGATCAGGCGCGTGCTGACTATGTCGCACAGCATACTCATTCAGGGCATTTCGGGCAGAATATGGTACTCACCCATGTCGCACAGGATGACTTACCTTTTGGTGGAGTCGGTGCCTCAGGTATGGGCAAATATCATGGTCCAGAAGGTTTCTTCAGTTTGTCACATGAACGGTCAGTAATGTCTAATCCAAAGCTCTACAGCTTAAAATTCATTCTCCCACCGTTTAACAAGCCGATTCACAAGCTAATTTCGAAGACCCTTCTTCGATAACTGATCAAGGCATGATCTATTACACCTGATCATGCCGCGTTTTTCTTAAATTCGCTTGTCTTTTAAGCGTATTTTTGGTATAAAACGCCCCTTGAATGATTTCATCCGTTTACTTTTAATGACTAGCCGCACAATCGGTGCTGTCTAGCAATGGAGTTCACCATGTCTAAGGTTTGCCAAGTTACCGGCAAGCGTCCAGTCGTTGGAAACAATGTCTCGCACGCCAATAACAAAACCAAACGCCGGTTCGAGCCGAACCTGCATCACCACCGTTTCTGGTTAGAAAGCGAAAAACGTTTCGTACGTCTTCGTTTAACCACTAAAGGTATGCGTATTATCGACAAATTGGGCATTGAAAAGGTTGTTGCTGATCTTCGTGCTCAAGGTCAAAAGATCTAAGGAGTCAGTACAATGCGTGATAAAATTCGTCTAGTTTCTTCAGCTGGTACAGGTTATTTCTATACTACGACTAAGAACAAACGTACTATGCCGGAAAAAATGGAAATCAAAAAATTTGATCCAAAAATCCGTCAACACGTAATCTTCAAAGAAGCTAAAATTAAATAA
>DKLL01000096.1 GCA_002455755.1 Acinetobacter sp. UBA6641 | reverse complement strand
GGCATGACGCTATATCATGCCTCATTTGGTTTCACTTCTAGCTGGCGGGTTTTTATCAAGGAACGTCGTGGTCGCGGCTTGCGTGCCCAAATGATCATGCTGGCGCTTGCGGTATTGCTCTTCTTTCCTGCTTTGGGTGCAGGCGAGTTATTTGGTAATCCGGTTAAAGGTAATGTCAGCCCTGTTTCCATGTCTGTGATGATGGGTGCTTTTATCTTTGGTATAGGCATGCAACTGGGCGGCGGCTGCGCTTCCGGTACGCTTTATACGGTGGGTGGCGGTAGCGCACGTATGATTGTGACCCTGATTTTCTTCTGCCTGGGATCTTTAATTGCCACCACGCATTTAGACTGGTGGTTTAATCTTCCGCATCTTGAACCAATTTCGATTNNTGTATCGAGTTTAGGCGTAATTCCTGCACTCATTGTCAGTTTTGTGCTGTTCGCTGCGATTGCTGTTGCGACCATCTTTTTTGAAAAGAGACGTCATGGTTCACTTGAAGTAGAAGCTGTTGCCGAGACTCAAGGTTTTAAACGCTTCTTGCGTGGTCCATGGCCGCTGATTTGGGGTGGCATCATCCTGACCCTGCTTAATTTTGCCACCCTAGCTTTAGCCGGCCGTCCTTGGGGTGTAACTTCGGCACTTGCGGTTTGGGCAGCCAAATCAGCCAGTTTTATCGGTGTAGATGTGGCGTCTTGGGCTTATTGGCAACAACCAGGCAATGCCAAAGCTTTGTCAGAGTCATTATGGTTTGATATTACCTCAATGATGAACTTCGGCATTATGCTGGGTGCCTTATTGGCGGCAAGTCTTGCCGGTAAATTTGCCCCAAATTTGAATATTCCAAAACGTTCACTGATTGCTGCTGTGGTTGGTGGTTTACTATTAGGCTACGGTGCACGCTTGGCATATGGCTGTAATATCGGAGCTTACTTCAGTGGTATTGCCTCAGGCAGCTTGCACGGCTGGTTATGGCTGATCTTCGCCTTTATTGGTAATAGTATTGGTGTGAAACTTCGTCCAATCTTCTTCCCGGGCGAACGACCACAACCTGAAAAACTGACCAGTTGTTAAGTCCAATTTTCAGCATATAAAAAACCCATCATGTGATGGGTTTTTTATTCTATTTTTAATCTAGTTCAGTGCCGCTTTTAAATTACAACCAAAACCCATAATTTCCTGGGCCTGACGGTATGAAGTATAACGGTTTAAAATAAAGTCATAAAACTGGTCTGCATCTGCAAAACTTTTACTTAGGTTTTCACCCTGCGCATCGGGTAATTTCACCTGTTCAATGATATTCAGGTTTTGGTGGCCCAAATGATACATTTCGGCAAAATAGCCATTCATCATTCGACAATAAGCCTGTTTAACCGGTTTTAAAGAGGTACTGCTCACCGCATGTAGCTTTAAAGTCTGCAACTGATTGACATCAAGCAGCGACTGGTCTGAAAAGGCAATATTGTTGCTTTTTTTAAAAGCCTGATAATCCTGGGATAGCTGTTGATTGAGTGTTTCGAAACGCTGCTGCAGGCGTGCTGCATCTGGCACCTTATATTTTTGAGGATCAATCTGGTTTTTTTGTTGTTCTGAAGATGAACATGCTGAAAGCAGTATGCTTGAAATTAAACTCCCCCAAATGAACGGCTTCATCATAAAATTATCCTCATCAATAAAATCCGCAATAGTATGCCTGAAATCTACAGCTAAAATGATTTTTCATTCATATAACGCCAGTAACGCTTCGGCACATACTGAATGTGCAATTTCATGTTGTGTCGTGCCTGAATATTGACACTCTGAAAATAATCTTTCCACAGCTGGTCATACAGAAATTCTTGTTCATCTAATGCCACCGTAAATGCCTGACTGTAGCCACTTGCTAATGTGGCATCCACTTCATGAGCATTCATTTCAATTTGATGCACTTGTTGCAAATCATAATAAATGCCGTATTTACGCTTTTCGTCATAAATCAGCCAGCATTGATCCTGATAACGGGCTTTAAAATGCCGCTCAATCAGCGGTAAGACATTAAAATCAGGTCTCACCAGACTTAAAAACAGGCCATCCTGACATTTTTTAAAACGCACAAAAGCTTCCATACGATGTTTTTCACGTCCCACCTGCTTTGCCCATTGCGCCAAAGCAAGCACATCTGGATGCCCATAATTTTCATCGACTTTATATTGATGCTGAAAGACATACAGACAATAGTTAAACAGGTGCTGATCAGCAGTTTGATTTTCAGATAGAAAGGTATAATAAAAATTACGCTGACTCTGACTTGAGGTTTTTTGCTTCAACCCTTGCCAGACCCGCTGTGCATGTTCTTCATTCGATACTACCTGAATAAAATCATCAAACAGCCCATTTTGCGCATGTTTATCACGAGTAATATTGACCTGAAACTCTTTAAATTGAAATGCGCGAAACACACAGCTTAACAGGCCGGTCATGCTGCCATCAAAACAGTAAGTTGCCATTAAAAACCAAAACCCAATTGTGGCGATAACTGCTGAGTATATTTGGACTGTCCCGACTGCAAAATCTGGTTACGAATCTGACTCGGCAACTGGTCCTTAATAAATTTTGGCGTATCGGCACAGCGGATAAAATGCTGCGCCCGGTTATAGGCCACTCCAATACGTTTTAGCTGGTCGATATGGATGTTGCCAAAGCATCGCGCCTGGACAATTTTTTTAGCAGAACGCACGCCAATTCCCGGTACGCGCAGAATCATGCGATAATCTGCACGGTTCAAATCGACGGGAAACTGTTCCGGATGCCGTAATGCCCAAGCTAATTTTGGATCGACATCCAGATCCAGATTAGGATGTTTTTCATTGACCAGTTCTGTGGCCTCAAAACCATAGAAACGCATCAGCCAGTCACTTTGATAGAGCCGATTTTCTCTTAATAATGGCGGTGCGGAACCAATCGCCGGCAAGGCTTTTTCCTGTTCATTAATTGGAATGTAGCCTGAGTAATACACCCGTTTCAGTTTAAATTCTCTGTAATGCCGATCTGCCATTAAAATAACATCCTGATCGGTTTCATTATGAGCGCCCACCACCATTTGTGTGGTTTGCCCTGCCGGAACAAATTGAGGAACGGAACGAATCAGTTTGCGTTCATCTTTAAACTGAATTAAACGATCACGCACGATACCCAAATCTTTTTGCACTTCTGCATGGGTTTTCTCGGGAGCAAATTTTTGCAAGCCAGCTTCAGTCGGCATTTCCAAATTAATGCTCATGCGGTCTACATATAAACCGGCTTCGGTAATGATTTCCTGAGATGCTCCAGGTATGGTTTTTAAATGAATATAACCGTTAAAATTTTCTTCCAGGCGTAATTTTTTCACCACTTGCAGCATTCGTTCCATGGTGTAATCTGCCGATTTAAAAATCCCCGAACTTAAAAATAAACCTTCAATATAATTACGGCGATAAAAATTCATTGTTAAGTCGACCACTTCCTGCACGGTAAAAGCTGCCCTTTTTACATCATTGGAGCGCCGCGATACACAGTAAGCACAGTCATAAATACAGACATTGGAAAACAGAATTTTAAGCAAAGATACACAGCGCCCATCTTCGGTATAGCTGTGACAAATTCCGGAACCGGTATTGCCCAAACCTTTATCTTTGTTTTTTCGGTTACTGCCACTTGAAGAACAGGAAACATCATATTTGGCAGCATCGGCTAAAATTTGCAGTTTTTCACGGATACGATCAGACATGGGTAAACAGCGCCAGAAAAATGAATATGTATTATAAAATTTTTAACTCAGGCAGCATGTGCACTGGTCTTTTATGCGACATGGTTTGACGTCTTATTTATCATTTCATTTTCATTAAGTTTTAAGTTTTAAGTTTNNCTGAATATGACTTTATTAGAACAACTTGAGATTAAACATCCTATTTTCCTTGCACCGATGGCAGGTGTTTCTACCCCTCAATTGGCTGCTGAGGTGTCCAATCAAGGCGGTTTAGGTTCATTGGGTCTGGGTGCAAGTTCAGNNATGAATATTTATCTCCTCAATTTAAAAAGTATCATGCTATTCCACCGACAGAATTAAAATGTATTTATCCTAGTTTTTTAGATAATGACGACTATTTAAACCTGGTTTTAGAAACTCGACCTCAGGCCGTGAGTTTTCACTTCGGCATTCCTCATGCACACCAAATTCAAGCCTTAAAAGCTGCTGGCATTATCACCATGGTTTCCGCGACCAATCTGGCTGAAGCCATGGAAATTGAAGCAGCCGGGATTGATGTGATTATTGCGCAAGGCATTGAAGCAGGTGGACACCGGGGTATTTTTAATGAAACATTTGATAGTGCAGTCAAAATATCTGATCTGGTGCAATTGTTAAAACAGTATTGTAGCAAGCCTATTGTGGCTGCTGGCGGGATTATGAATGGTCGGCAGGCGCAGCTGTTAATCCAGTTGGGAGCGGAAGCTGTACAATTGGGCACCGCTTTTGTACAGTGCAAAAGCTCCAACGCCAACACAGCCTATCGGCAAGCCCTGTTTAGTAAACCCATTACTCAAATTACTGCCAGCATTTCCGGGCGTCCTGCCCGCGGTTTAATTAACCACTGGCATACCCAGATTGATCGGCCTGAACGACCTCAAGNNAAATAAATCTATAAAAAACCTCTCATCGGAGAGGTTTTTTATAGGGAACAGCTTAACGTGTAGCACGATGCCAAGCATCTTTAGCTGCATATTTGGCTTCTTCCCAGCTAAGGCGAGACTGATCCTTGGTACTTTCCCATTTGCTTCGTAATTCCGGCTCTACATGTTCAAACTCGGTATTACGATCGTATTGAGATCGATTGCCATATCCGACCTGATAAGCTCCCCGGTAATCACGTTCATAGTCTAAATCACTATAGGTATTTCGGGTTTCATGAAAATAAGGTCTTTCACGATGCTGTTCGCGCCAGTAAGCGTCTTCCTCTTCCGGATCAGCTTTATCTGCGATGTCATTACCCGCTATTCCGCCAACAATGCCACCGACAAGACCACCCACCACTGCCCCTGGAGGACCACCGACCATACCTAACGTAGCCCCTAATGCAGCGCCGCCTAAAGTACCGGCACTGGTCGCAGCCAGATGATCGCCTGCTTCATTCATATCTGGTACACGATGGCTGTCAGTCTCTGGCGAGTTCAGCTCAGGACGCGCACTATCATCTGTATGTGGACTAGATTTTAATGACTCACTCTTTAATGCATCACTCTGTTCCGGAGACAGCGCTGTTGAGGCTGGATTAATATCTGGAACTGGCCGCTTGTTATCCACCATTTTCTTTCTCCTTATGTTATTTCTATGATCTATAGATAAATAAGCTTTATAAGTTGAATAAAATATTTTAAAAGTCGGCTTATTCAGCTGATCAAAATTAGCATAGAGCAAATGTAAGTAAACTATGTTCGATAACTGTCCCGATTAAGTGATGAGATGTTGTCGCATGTAATTCTTTGAGTATTGTTATATAAATTACGCAAAATAGTCTTGATAAAGGAAATATCACTGCTCTTTTTTAATTAAATGCTTTGAAATAAAAGAGCAGTGAGGCTATTTAAAATGCTAATCTAAGAATGAAGAAATAAAAAAAGGAACAAAGAGTCCTGCTATCTCATAGTTAAATTCCAGGTGTTAGATTTGTGAGTGGGGAAAGGATG
>DKLL01000239.1 GCA_002455755.1 Acinetobacter sp. UBA6641 | reverse complement strand
CTTTTGTGGAAGGCAATATTCTGGCTTCAACCCAGGTGTCAGGCCAGCTCATACCACTTGACGTGATCCAGAATCCTAAAGACAAGCCTTATGTATGGGTTATCCGCCAGAATAAAATTAAAAAAGTAAACCTGGTGATCTTGGAACAACGCTATCGGGATAATTTGGCTGTCGTTCAAGGATTGCAAGACGCCGACCAGATTAGCCGTATTAAATTTAATGACCAGGACATTGATCAAGCGGTCATCATTAATAAATAAAAAAATAAGTACAGGATTGTTCTTATGTGGTTTACCCGAATTAGTGTTAAATATCCTGTTTTCACCATCATGATGATGTTGTGTTTACTGGTACTGGGGCTGGCATCTTGGCAACGGATGGGCGTAGAAGAATTTCCCGATGTCGATTTCCCATTTGTTGTAGTCTATACCTCTTATCCGGGTGCCTCCCCTGAAACCATTGAATCTGAAATTACCAAGAAAATGGAAGACCAGATCAACACTATTTCAGGTTTAAAACAGATTATTTCCCAGTCTAGTGAAGGGCTGTCAACCATTATTGTTGAGTTTAATCTGGATGTATCCTCTGCAGTTGCAGCACAAGATATTCGAGATAAAATCTCCCCTGTTACTGCCCAGTTTCGTGATGAAATTCAAGACCCTGTTGTTGAACGTTACGATCCGACCGCCAATGCGGTGATGTCGATTGTATTTGAATCAGACAACATGAGCTTGCGGGATTTAAGCTCCTATTTAAGTCAGCGCATTGTTCCGCAACTCCGCACTGTACCGGGTGTAGGTACAGTGAATTTACTGGGTGACGCACAGCGCCAGATTCGTATTGAGGTCGATCCGCAAAAACTGCAAAGTTTTGGTATTGGCGTAGACAAGGTCATCAATACCCTGAAAGGTGAAAATATTGAAGTTCCGGGAGGCACCTTAAAACAGCCTACGTCCGAGCTGGTGGTGGAGATCAAATCCAAAGTGCTTCACCCGCAATCGTTTGGTGACCTGATTATTGCCAATAAAAATGCTGCACCCATTTACCTGAAACAGGTGGCGAATATTGAAGATGGTCAAGCCGACTTTGAATCAAGTGCTTATTTAAATGGTAAAGCTGCAGTCGCCATTGATATTTTGCGCAGCTCTGATTCCAATGTGATTGATGTCGTCAATGCCAGCTATAAAACCATGGCGAAAATCGAAAAACAGCTACCCGAGGGTACGGTGGCAAAAGTAGCCGTGGATAGTTCCCGAGGTATTCGTGGCAGTATTAAAGATGTGGCACGCACCATTATTGAAGGCGCGGTTCTCGCAGTTCTGATTGTCTTGCTATTTTTAGGTTCGTTTCGTTCCACCGCAATTACCGGACTGACCTTACCGATTTCCCTGCTGGGCACGCTGACTTTTATTTGGGCTTTTGGCTTCACCATTAACATGATGACCTTACTGGCATTATCCCTCAGTATTGGTCTGCTGATTGATGATGCTATTGTGGTGCGGGAAAATATTGTCCGTCATGCCGATATGGGTAAGGATGCCGTTTCAGCAGCACTCGATGGAACCAAAGAAATTGGACTTGCAGTTTTAGCCACCACGCTGACTATTGTCGCGGTCTTTTTACCTGTTGCATTTATGGGCGGTATTATCGGTAAATTCTTCTATCAATTTGGAGTAACGGTTAGCGCTGCTGTGCTGATTTCGATGTTTGTCAGCTTCACCCTCGACCCTATGCTGTCTGCACACTGGGCTGAAAAACACGACCCCAATAAACAACCCGGCAGAATCAAACGCTTCTTTAACTGGATCGCTAACAAGCTTGACCATTTAGGCCATTATTATGAAAAGCTACTAAAACTGGCACTTCGTTTCCGTATTTTAACCCTGATGGTTGCCGTAGCTTCACTTTTTGGTGCATTGGGTTTATCCAAGTTGATTGGTACAGAGTTCGTTCCTGTTCCAGATAAAAATGAAATTCGGATTAAATTTGAAACACCTGTAGATGCCTCACTCGAATATTCACAAGCCAAATTGTTGCAAGTGGAGAATATTCTTCGCCAGCATCCAGATGTACGTAATACCTATAGTATTATCAATGGGGTAACGGATCGTGGTAAAAACCATGTCAGCATAAGGGTCAAGGTCACCCCTCGCCTGGAACGTGATAAAACCCTGACCCAACTGAATAACGAGTTTCGTCAGCGCCTGCAAAGTGTCGCGGGTATTACCATTACCTCGGTCGCTTCAGCCGATGAAACGGTTTCCGGGGGACAAAAACCGATCCTGATTTCAATTAAAGGAACCGATCTGAACGAACTGCAAAAAATCTCCGATCGCTTTCTGGCAGAAATTTCCAAAGTCGAAGGTATCGTCGATCTGGAAAGCTCGCTTAAAGAACCTAAGCCCACCTTGGCGGTGCATATNNAGCCCAAACCCACCCTGGCTGTGCATATCAATCGTGTTCTGGCCAGTGATTTAGGTCTTTCTGTCAACCAGATTTCCAGTGTCATTCGTCCCTTAATTGCAGGCGACAACGTTACCACCTGGCAAGACGAAAAAGGCGAAATTTATGATGTCAACCTTCGCCTGACTGAAAACAAACGCACCTTACCGAGCGATATTGAAAATCTTTATCTGAATTCGCAGAAAACCGATGCTTCTGGACAGCCTATTTTAGTGCCTCTGGCCAGTGTAGCAAACTTCGAAGAAAGTCTGGGGGCATCGCAGATTACCCGCCGTGATTTGGCCCGTGAAGTCCTGGTGGAAGCCAATACAGCCGGTCGGCCGGCAGGAGATATTGGACGCGATATTAAAAGCATCCAGGATAACTTTGATTTACCGCCCGGTTATAGTTTTGTTACGCAAGGTGCAAATAAAGACATGGCAGAGTCAGCCGGGTATGCCTTAACCGCCATTACCCTTTCCATTGTATTTATTTATATTGTACTGGGTTCACAATTTAACAGCTTTATTCACCCTGCGGCAATTATGGCCTCTCTTCCTCTCTCGCTGATTGGGGTATTTCTGGCTTTATTCCTGTTTAATTCCACCATGAACCTGTTTTCCATTATTGGCATTATCATGCTGATGGGATTAGTCACCAAGAATGCCATCCTGTTGATTGACTTTATCAAAAAAGCCATGGATCGGGGGGTTGATCGTTATGACGCCATCATTGAAGCGGGTAAAACCCGTCTACGCCCTATTTTAATGACCACCAGCGCCATGGTGATGGGGATGATTCCTCTGGCACTGGGTCTGGGTGAAGGGGGCGAACAAAGTGCCCCTATGGCACATGCCGTGATTGGCGGCGTCATTACCTCCACATTGTTAACGCTGGTGGTTGTACCCGTTATCTTTACCTATCTGGATGACTTGAAGAATTTTATGACGCGCCAAATCCGAAAAATCATGGCATAATAAAAGCCATAACTTTGAGGTGACATTCTGAAATGTTCACCTCATTTTTTATCATATAATCTTATGCTTTAACGCTTAATTATCAGGACAGTTTCCATGCGCGCGAGTCGCTTTTTATTTGCTACGTTAAGAGAAACCCCAAATGATGCTGAAGTGATTTCACATCAGCTCATGTTACGTGCGGGAATGATTCGTAAATTGGCTTCGGGTTTATACACTTGGTTGCCGATGGGCGTACGCGTGCTAAATAAAGTTGAAGCGATTGTACGTGAAGAAATGAACCGTGCCGGATCGCTTGAAGTATTCATGCCCGTAACCCAGCCTTCAAGCCTCTGGGAAGAATCAGGCCGCTTTGTGCAATATGGTCCAGAGTTATTGCGTTTTAAAGACCGTCATAATAACGATTTTGTGCTTGGTCCTACGCATGAAGAAGTGATTACTGATCTTACCCGTAATGAATTGAAAAGCTACAAACAGCTGCCAATCAATTTCTACCAGATTCAAACCAAATTCCGCGATGAAGTGCGCCCACGTTTTGGCGTAATGCGTTCACGTGAATTCATCATGAAAGATGCTTATTCTTTCCATATCGATCAAGCATCATTACAAGAAACCTATGATGTAATGTATGACACGTACTGTCGTATCTTTAGCCGTCTGGGCTTAGACTTCCGTCCAGTACAAGCAGACACTGGCTCAATAGGTGGTTCAGGTTCACATGAATTCCACGTTTTGGCTTCAAGTGGTGAAGATGACATCGCCTTCTCTACTGAATCTGACTACGCTGCGAATATTGAAATGGCTGAAGCAATTCTTGTGGGTGAGCGTGCAGCTGCAACTCAGGAATTAAAACT
>DKLL01000167.1 GCA_002455755.1 Acinetobacter sp. UBA6641 | reverse complement strand
CCTCGAACAGTTGCGAATGGCTGTTCCGCGATAGCAAATATTTTTGATGCTTTAATTTTTGTTTATTAAATCATTACTGCTGAAACATCTGCCAGCCATAAATCAGTCCTGCCGCAGCCACAATCCAGCAAANNCTCGGAAAAAGCGGCACCAGACCAGCAATATAAAAAGCTTTGCTCTTGGAAAGAATAGAAATAATTAAAACAACGGCTGCCCCTAAACTACATTTTAAAAATAAAGCCAGCATCCCTACCCATCCGAACAGATCAATTGATTGTGTGGCATATTCTACGCCGCAACATATCTTTTGCTTAAACTAAATTCACCACCATCAAAGCAATCAATGCAGGGATGGCCTGAATATAGATAATCTTTTTACTTGCGGTGAGGCCGCCATAAATACCTGCGACCAGCACACAACCCAAAAAGAAATTCGCCAGTGCCGCGGCATAAGTCACTGGAGCAAACAGCGACCAGATCAGACCTGCGGCCAAAAAGCCATTATATAGCCCCTGATTTTGTGCCAGTACCTTGGTCAGTTTTGCCTTTTCCAGCGTATTGCCAAAGGCTTTCATGCCCAGAGGCTTCTCCCACAAAAACATTTCTAAAATTAAAATATAGAGATGCAACACGGCAATCAGAGCAATCAGAATTTTTGTAATAATCATGAGATTTCCATTTTTTATTTTTCAGACGATATTTTGCATCTTAACCTTGAATCGGGCGAAATACTGAATTTCAATATCTAAATCTATGACTTGCAGGTACAGCGAAAGGCCATTTCCATGCCTTGAGTTTCAATCCTGGACCAGTCCGACACAAAATGTCGTTTAAATTCTTTTTAATACAGCTTGAACATTTTTCATGCGCTATCATATATAAGTTTTTGATGAATTTTCTAGGATCATTGCATGAGCCAAAGTCACATCCGTATTCGAGGTGCACGTACCCATAACCTAAAAAATGTGTCTCTCGATATTCCACGCGACAAGTTTGTGGTGATTACGGGACTTTCGGGTTCAGGTAAGTCATCTCTCGCCTTTGATACCTTATATGCCGAAGGTCAGCGCCGTTATGTGGAATCACTGTCTGCCTATGCCCGGCAGTTCCTCTCGCAAATGGAAAAACCGGAAGTCGACTCGATTGAAGGTTTAAGTCCCGCGATTGCCATCGAGCAGAAATCCACCAGCCACAACCCGCGTTCAACTGTGGGAACAATCACAGAAATTTACGACTATTTACGTCTTTTATATGCCCGTGTCGGAACGCCGTATTGCCCTGAACATGACCTGCCGATGGTGGCACAAACCGTGTCGGAAATGGTCGATGCGGTAAAAAGTATGGAAGAAGGTACCGCCTTGATGCTACTCGCTCCTGTGGTGCGTGAGCGTAAAGGTGAATATACCCATCTGTTTGAACAACTGCAAAGTCAGGGTTTTGTCCGTGCGCGTGTAGATGGTGAAGTGATTGATATTGACACTCCACCGGAACTGGACAAAAAGAAAAAACATACCATTGAAGTGGTGGTCGACCGTTTTAAAGTACGTGATGACCTGGGTAACCGGATTGCCGAATCTTTCGAAACCGCACTGCGTCTAGGTGGCGATATTGCCATTTTGGCCTGGATGAAGGGAGAACAACCGGAACGGGTGTTCTCTGCCAAGCACTCCTGCCCTGAATGCGACCGTGCCGTGGCCGAGCTGGAACCACGCCTGTTCTCGTTCAACAATCCCTTCGGTGCCTGTCCGGTGTGTGATGGTTTGGGTACGCGCAGTCATTTCAGCGCCGACAAACTGATTCCCAATACTGAAGTTTCAATTAGCCAGGGTGCAATTCGTGGTTGGGACAGACAGCGCCCCTATTACTACAGCATGATTGAGAAAGTCGCCGCCCATTTTGGTTTTTCGCTGGATACCCCATGGAATGAGCTGGATGCCGAGACCAAAAAGAAATTCCTTTATGGTACGGGGAAGGAAAAAGTCGATTTAAGTTACATCGATGAACGTGGCCGCAAACATAATCGTGTCATGCCTTTTGAAGGCATCTTGCCGCATCTGGAACGTCGTTACCGTGAAACGGAATCGAACTATGTGCGTGATGATTTGGCCCAGTATCTTTCCAATACCGCTTGTGATGCCTGTGGCGGTTCACGTCTGAATGAAATCTCGCGTAACGTCCGGGTTAAAGACAAAACCATCGCCCAGATTACCAAAATGTCGATTGGTGATGCCGAAAGCTATTATCAGGATTTAAACCTTGAAGGGGCCAAAGGCGAAATTGCCGACAAGATTTTCAAGGAAATCCGGGAGCGTCTGCACTTCCTGGTGTCAGTGGGTTTAAATTACCTCAGCCTGTCGCGTTCTGCCGAAACCTTGTCGGGCGGTGAAGCTCAGCGGATCCGTCTGGCTTCGCAAATTGGTGCCGGCCTGATGGGCGTGATGTATGTCCTTGATGAACCCTCCATCGGCCTGCATCAACGCGATAATGACCGCCTGCTGGAAACACTGGTGCGCCTGCGTGATTTGGGCAATACCGTACTTGTAGTCGAACATGATGAAGATGCGATTCGTGCCGCTGACCATATTATTGATATTGGTCCGGGTGCAGGCGTACATGGTGGTCATGTGATTGCCGAAGGGACTTATGAAGAATTGGCAGCCAATGAAAACTCGCTGACCGGTCAATACCTTTCAGGCAAGTTAAAAATTGAAGTGCCGAAAAAGCGTGTTGAGCCCCCGAAACCGGACGAGCAAATCAAGCTGATGGGTGCTGCCGGTCATAACCTGCAGAATGTTGATTTAAGCATTCCTTTAGGGGTAATGACCTGTGTTACTGGTGTATCGGGTTCAGGTAAATCGACCCTGATTAACCGCACCCTGTTACCGCTGGCCGCAACGCAATTGAATGGTGCGACTACTTTAACCGCTGAAAAGTTTGATTCGATTGATGGTCTGCAATTTCTCGATAAAGTCGTGGATATTGACCAAAGCCCGATTGGACGTACCCCCCGTTCCAACCCGGCAACTTATACCGGACTGTTCACCCCGATTCGTGAATTATTCGCGCAAACGCCTGAAGCTAAAGCTCGTGGTTATGCCGCAGGTCGTTTCTCGTTTAACGTGAAAGGTGGTCGCTGTGAAGCCTGTGAAGGTGATGGCATGATCAAGGTCGCCATGCATTTCTTGCCAGACATGTATGTGCCGTGTGATGCCTGTCATGGCAAGCGCTACAACCGCGAAACTTTGGAAGTTGGCTACAAGGGTAAAAACATTTCCGACGTGTTAGAGATGACCGTTGAAGATGCCATGCATTTCTTTGATGCCATTCCGGTGATTCACCGCCGTTTGGAAACTTTGACTCAAGTTGGTTTGGGTTATATCCGTTTAGGTCAGTCTGCAACCACTCTTTCCGGTGGTGAAGCACAGCGGGTCAAACTGGCACGTGAGCTGGCAAAACGGGATACGGGTAAAACCTTATATATCCTGGATGAACCGACCACAGGTCTGCATTTCCATGACATTGCCAAGCTGCTCGACATTCTGCATGAGCTTCGCAACAAGGGGAATACCATTGTGGTGATTGAGCATAATCTGGATGTGATTAAAACCGCCGACTGGGTGATTGACCTGGGTCCTGAAGGTGGTGCCGGTGGCGGTATGATTATTGCCGAAGGTACGCCTGAACAGGTGGTGAAATCTAAAGTTTCACATACAGCGAAGTTCTTGAAGCCGTTGTTGAAGTGATCTATTCAATCCTCCCCAACCCTCCTTTTCCAAAGGAGGGAGTGCCTCTAAATTTTTAAAGGAGTATGGTTCCCCTCTTTCGTAAAGAGGGGTTAGGGGAGATTAAAAATATTTATAGAAAATTTTAAATTTGTTGAGGGCAAAATGCGATTTTCAGAACGATATGGATATAAACCTGTTCGAGATATCATTCAAAAAGAAAGCATGGATGATACTTTAAAAAATGGATTATGGAATGCAATTAGCGAATGCATTTTTCATGAATATTCTCGCCCTTATCTTGCTCAAGTTAATCGTATCCATGGTAGTAACCTAGAGTCATTTTTTAAATTACTATTTCATAACTACTTCAAAAAACGAATTGACCAAATCCCGTATTCAATAGAACTTACTATTGCTGAAATTGACATTTTATTTTTTAAAACATACAAATGGTATGAAATTTACGACTTTATTGAGGCATGTTTGGATTATTTTCCTTTCGATCTTGAGAAAAAAGAAAGTTTCGCTACTTTACTAAATTCTTGTTTAGAAGTTGAAATTTCTGCTTATAGAATAATTAATTATAGAGTTACAGAAATAACTTCCGAAGAAGAAATCCAATCTATTGAAGATGCCCTAATAAATACAGATCCATATTCAGGTGTTCAGCAACATCTTAAGCAAGCTTTAGCATTAATGTCAGACCGTCAAACTCCTGATTATAGAAATTCAATTAAAGAATCGATTAGTGCGGTAGAAGCTTTAGTAATGCAACTCCTCGAAGATAATTCGATTACTTTAGGAAAAGCGATTCCTAAATTAAGATCTAAATATAATTTACATCCAACTCTTATGGAAAGTTTGAACAAATTATACGGATATTCATCAGATGAAGATGGTGTGCGTCATGGTTCTCCCAACTCATCCACCGTTACTTATATTGATGCAAAATTTATGTTGGTTGCATNNAGGCGACATGGATGTCGCCCGTTAAACTGTGCTACAAGGATGTAGCATCAGTTTAACAAATGGGTTTTGTCACTTTTGCCCAGTCAAAAGTGAAACAGCACTTACCCAATGAAAAGTAAACCATCGACAAAATATGTGGTTGTGCTAAAAACTGCCTTCTCTGTTGATAGCGCAACTTATTTTTATTATCCAGTTTTCATGAAAAAATGATAATTAAGTTATTAAAAATAATTATTATTCAATCTAGATGTGAACATCGTCCACCCATTCACCCCGCCACTTTATTCTTGCCATTTTCTTTGGCCTGAAACAAAGACTTATCGGCTTTTTCCAGTAATGCCATCCACGATACTGCGCCAACCGCTACACCCGCACTGACAGAAATCTGGATATTCTCATTGATCTCGGCAATATACAGCTCTGAGCTACCAATCTCTTTAAGTATTTTATTCGCAACAACCCAGGCATCGTGAAAATTGGCCTGTTCAATTAATATCAAAAATTCATCACCACCATAACGCACGATCAAATCCGAAGTACGCACATTAAATTGTAACTTTTCCGCGACTAGCCTAATAACTTCATCACCGACAATATGCCCAAATGTATCATTTACATATTTAAAATCATCAATATCAAAAATAATCAGGGCTGTTTGAGTAAATTTTTCAGGTTTCTTTTCCAAATACTTAATGTATTCATCCAAAGCCAAACGGTTGGATACACCAGTCAAACTATCAGTATTGGCAATATTCCTAAGTTGGAATTCTAAAGCATCACGTTGCTGTAGCACGGATTTCAACTTTTTAATTGCTTCTAGCAAAGTGACCGGCTCAGCTGAAGAATTTTCACCTTCATCATCTATACCTTTATGCTGCGCCAAACGAAGAATGGTATTTTTGGCTTTCATTAAGGGCCTAAATACTCCATTTCGCGCATAAATCATGGTGAAAAATGCCGTGATCAAACAGATCAGTGCCACCAGCACAGTGAAAATCAATTTTTGCTGTGCTTGTTGCTTATCTTTTTCTGCCACCTTGACACTGTAGTCCAAAAGATAGCTTTGCAAATTTACCACTGTGGCAAAATTGTCCACAATCGACTCTGTCAATTGTATTCCACTTAATGAATAACGCTGATTATGCCTACTTTGATCAATCAGACGCGTAACCATTGGAATGCTCTGATCTAAAAACTGCGTTTTCACTTGCTGATATAAGGCAAGATATTCTGGAGTTTTATCCTGCTCGGGCTGTATGGTATTCACCAATGCCCATAAATATTTGGCCTGATGCTGAGTTTGCAATGAACGCGCCAGATTCTCTTCAGGTATTTTTTCTGCAAAAGTCACCGAGGCCATGATATTAGAGGCAACCCGCCCCGCCTGATCACGTAAATCTGCCAGAATTAAAATCAGCGTGTAGTACTCGGAAACAGNNAAGGTTTGCTCAATCTGTAAATCGACTTGTTTTCGATAAGCATGCAGCTCTTTTAGATTTGCCGCCAGTTCCTCAGCGCTACTCGACATCACCTTGTTCGCAGGTGCTCTTTCACGAGAAATTCTATTGGCTAAATCGGCAACTGCACGCAGCGCAGAAATTTCAGTTAAAGCCCGATCTGCTGTTTGATAGCGCTGATAGCTACTGACAATTAAAGAAATAGAAAGAAAAAGTAGCGACAGGATGATGATCATCATCGACCAGAACAGGCGCTGGCTGATATGCTTCGAACGTAATTTGTACATGGATTAATACGCTCCACACAACAACAGCTGGCTATTCATCGTCA
>DKLL01000017.1 GCA_002455755.1 Acinetobacter sp. UBA6641 | reverse complement strand
ACCTTCGGTTCGACCTACTTTTCTTTCGGGAAAATGAGTGCCTCAAAATATATTTTGAGGCCGCAAGAAAACCATAGTTATCTAGAACCTGTTTCAAGCATTGTTATTTATCTTATGCTCAGGTTGTTGATACCATTTCCGAGTTTCATATGTTTTGAAGAAATTGCTAGTCAAGTTTAAATAGCTTCGCATATGTATGTATTTTCTTTTGAGGGATCAAAAGAAACAAAAATCCTTTGTGAAACTGAAGATACGTCCTTGTATCTCAGTTTCACAGGCGACATCCATGTCGCCGTCATGTACTCCAGATACAGTCATTTTTAAAAAGTTTGAAATGAATAAAATAGATATAGAAAGGGAAGCTCAATGATTTTAAATGACGAACAAAAGATGGTTCAGGACATGTTGCGCAATTATTCGCAAAACAGGTTAAAACCTACTGCGGCAGAACGTGATAAAACTGCTCAATTTCCCGCACAAGAACTGAAAGAACTGGGTGAGTTAGGCGCTTTAGGTATGACCGTATCGGAACAATGGGGTGGTGCCGGTCTGGATTATATCTCGCTTGTAGTGGCTTTAGAGGAAATTGCGGCAGGTGATGGTGCGATTTCAACCATTGTCAGTGTGCAAAACTCTTTGCCGTGTGGCATTACCCAGCGTTACGGTACAGAAGAGCAGAAACAGAAATATCTCAGCAAACTTGCTACGGGTGAATGGCTTGGCTGTTTTTGTTTAACCGAACCGCAAGCCGGATCAGATGCCGGTGCACTGGAATGCAAGGCAGAACGTGACGGAGGTGAATGGGTATTGAATGGTACCAAACAGTTCATTACCACAGGTAAACATGCCCAAGTGGCGATTGTCTTTGCCGTAACCGATAAAGCCGCCGGGAAAAAAGGCATTTCCTGTTTCCTGGTTCCTACAGATACAGAAGGCTATATCGTTTCCCGTCTGGAAGAAAAAATGGGACAGCATTGTTCAGATACCGCCACCATCATTTTTGAAAATTGCCGTATTCCTGCTGAAAACCTACTTGGCAAGGAAGGAGAAGGCTACAAGATCGCTTTATCCAACCTCGAATCCGGTCGTATCGGCATTGCTGCACAATCCGTCGGCATGGCGCGTGCTGCACTGGATGCTGCGGTGGAATATGCTAATGAACGCAAAGCTTTTGGGGTAGAGATTGTGCAGCACCAGGCGGTCGCATTCCGTCTGGCAGATATGGCCACGAAGATTGAGGCGGCACGGCAACTGATTTTCCATGCGGCGACCTTAAAAGATGCAGAGCTGCCTTGTTTAAAAGAAGCCTCTATGGCCAAGCTGTTTGCATCCACCATCGCAGAGCGGGTGTGCTCCGATGCCATTCAGATTCATGGCGGTTATGGCTATGTGTCGGATTTCCCGGTAGAGCGGATTTACCGCGATGTACGGGTCAGCCAGATTTATGAAGGGGCTTCGGATATTCAGCGCCTGGTCATTGCACGCGAAGTGACTAAAATCTAAACCGGCTAAAGCTTCAAATGGCTAAATTTTAGACTTTAGTCGGTGTTCAAATCCTGCACATTTTCTGATGGATAAGGAAATTGCAGGAGCCTGGAAATCATGTTTATCTAAGTCAAATGTGAAGTAAAAAAGCTTAAAGATGCTGAATCAGGTTTGGCATGTTTAGAGTAAGAACAATAAGCAAAATGGATCAGCAAAGCAGGAGCTTTGCTTATAAAATAACGGATGAGAGGTTTGTGGTCATGAAGACATTAGAACAGGCATATCAAGAGTTTAATTTTGATGATTTTCTTGCAGAGCAACTGGTCGGTACCGCCGAGTCAGTCAATGCCTATGTGGAATGCTGTGATCGTTATCTCGGTTTAAATAAAACGGCTTTAATCTGGGAAGGCAAAAATGGCGAATCTGCGGAATGGACATTTGAACAGCTGGCAGAAGCCTCTGGAAAACTGGCTAATTATTTCAGCTCGATTGGCTTAAAGTCAGGGGATTGCATTGCCGGTTTATTGCCGCGTACGCCTGAACTGCTGATTACCATTTTAGCCACCTGGCGCATGGGTGCAATTTACCAGCCATTGTTTACTGCTTTTGAGTCCAAAGCCATTGAGCACCGGATCAATACCGCCAAAACCCAATTGATTGTGACCAATGCAGAACAACGCTCAAAACTGAACGGTGTGACCGTACCGCATATTTTAACAGTCCATCCACGCGATGTTTCAAGCCATCTTGACGCCGATTTCTGGACAGAACTGGCTGGGCAGTCAGAATCTTTTGAACCGGTGATGCAGACTTTTGCAGATGATTTCCTGATGATGTTCACTTCAGGTACCACAGGTTTGGCAAAATCGGTGCAGGTTCCTTTAAAGGCGCTGCTGGCATTTAAAGGCTATATGATCCACGCGGTGGATTTACGTGAACAGGATTCTTTCTGGAATCTGGCCGATCCGGGTTGGGCGTATGGCTTGTATTACGGCATTACCGGACCTTTAAGTCTGGGGCACAGCATCATTATGGATGAACGTGCCTTTAGTGTAGACAGCGCCGTGCAGATCATTAAGAAATATAAAGTCAGCAATTTGACCGGTTCACCAACTGCTTTCCGGATGTTCTTTGGATTCAAGGAAAAATTTGATCCTTCCATTAAAGAGCATTTACGTGCGGTCAGCAGTGCCGGCGAGCCATTAACCCCGGAAGTGATTCACTGGTTCAATCATGACCTGAATGTCAATATTTATGATCAGTATGGACAGACTGAGCTGGGCATGGTGATTGCCAACCATCATGCTTTGCAACATGAAAAGAAAGTCGGTTCCGCAGGTTTTGCCAACCCGGGACATCGTTTTGCAGTATTGAATCAAAACCATGAAGAAGTCGAANNGGCGATCGACTTTTCCCAATCGCCTTTAACCTGGTTTAAAGGTTATGGCGGCAATAACCGTAAATCATTCGTTGGGCATTATTATTTAACTGGTGATACGGTAAAATTAAATGAACTCGGAGGTGTAGATTTCATTGGGCGTGCTGATGATGTCATTACAACGTCAGGCTATCGTGTGGGTCCTTTCGATGTGGAAAGCACGTTGCTGGAATGTGCCGAGGTCTTGGAGTCTGCAGTCATTGGCAAACCAGACCCGGAGCGTACCGAGGTGGTGAAAGCTTTTGTGGTGCTGAAACCGCAATTTTCGGCTTCGGATGAGTTAAGCCATAAACTGCAGGAATATGTCCGTTCGCGTTTATCGAAGCATGCCTATCCTAAAGAAATCGAATTTGTCGAAGGCTTGCCTAAAACCTCGAGTGGTAAAATTCAGCGCAATTTACTCAAGCAGCAGGAAATTGCCAACATGCAGGGAATTANNTTAAACCTTTTTTCGTTTTTTAAAGTTTCATGCTCTTGCACCCGAAAGGGTGCTTTTTTTATTTAGTCTTTTTTAGTCATTATTTTGAACTATAATTCATGCTGAATTTAGATAAAGCGATTGTGCGGATAGGGATTAGCAAGTGACTGTTGTAGATATGGACCTAGAGTTAACTGATGAAGAAATGCATCTCTATAGTCGTCAAATTCTGCTGGAGGGCTGGGACATTGAAGCACAGGAAAAACTGAAACTTGCCAATGTCCTGATTGTCGGTTGTGGAGGAATTGGCTGTACCACAGCTGAACTGCTCGCTCGGGCAGGTGTAGGGCAAATCACCTTAATTGATGCTGACACCATTGAAATGAGTAATCTGCAACGGCAAATCGCCTATGTAGAAGACAATATTGGCTTCTATAAAGCTGAAATACTGGCCAAGCGATTACAGCAGATCAATCCGCATATCCGTGTGGAATCTCAAACAGTAAAACTGGATGAGAGCAATGCAGAAGAATTGATTGCAGCGCAAGATCTGGTTTTGGATGGCTGCGATAATTTCACCACGCGTTACCTGGTTAACCAAGTCTGCAAGCAATTCAATGTGCCTTTAATCAGTGCTTCCGCAATTGGTTTTCAGGGACAGCTGTTTATGGTAGAAGGCGAATCTGCCTGCTATGAATGTCTGTTTCCCAAAGAACAGCATGCCAATGAAAACCTGCGCTGCGCCGATTCTGGCGTATTAGCCACAACCCCGAATGTGATGGCCAGCTTGCAAGCTCATCATGCTTTACTCTATTTGGGACTGGGCAAAACACCACTGAAGCAGAAACTGATGCTTTGGGATGGCTTAAGCATGAAACAGCGTTTGCTTGCTTTCGAAAAAGATACAGATTGTCCAATCTGTCAGGCAAGATAAACCTGCAAGCGCATATTTTTTGCTACACTCACTACAATTTAATTCTAAGCTGACATTATGAAAAACAATATCTGGTTAGATGGACTGCGTTCGGTTGCCCGTGTTGGGGAAACTGCTGTTATTGCAGCTAAAGCCGGCATTAAATACGCCACAGAAAAACCAAGTAACGCCAAACTGATGCGTGAAACCTTTGAATCATTGGGTTCAACTTATATCAAGCTGGGACAGTTTATTGCTAGTACACCTTCATTGTTTCCACGTGAATATGTGGAAGAATTTCAGGGCTGTCTAGATCAAACACCATCTCTGCCATTCAGTTATGTGCAAGGAGTATTGGCTTCTGAATTTGCAGGACGAAATTTAGATGAAATCTTTGCCTCAATTGACGAAAAACCATTAGCTTCAGCCTCTATTGCTCAGGTCCATGCAGCAAAACTGGTGACCGGTGAAGATGTGGTGATTAAAGTGCAAAAGCCGGGTGTAGAAACCATTCTGTACACCGACTTAAATGTGTTGCACTGGGCGACTAAAATTTTAGAAAAAGCGGTACCGAAAGTAAAATTTGCATCACTTGCCGATATAGTCGATGAAATTAAAAGTCGTATGGTGCGTGAAGTCGACTTTATTGAAGAAGCACAAAACCTGGATGATTTTGTTAATTATCTCAATGTGACGCAAAATCAAAAAGCCACTGCACCCAAACTTTATCATCAATATTCAACCCGCCGTGTTTTAACCATGCAGCGCTTGTATGGTGTGCCTTTGACTGACTTTGATGTGGTAAAAAAAGTGGCAAAAGATCCATCTCAAGTTTTAATTACCGCCATGAATACTTGGTTTGGTAGCTTGATGATGTGTAACAGTTTCCATGCCGATTTACACGCTGGAAACCTGATGTTGCTTGAAGATGGTCGAGTCGGTTTTATCGATTTTGGTATTGTCGGTCAGCTAAAACCTGAAGTCTGGACGGCCTGTATTGCCTTTATGGATGCGCTGCAAAAAACCGATTACAGCTTGATGGCAGAAAACATGCTGAAAATGGGCATGACGGACAAGAAAATTGATACTCAAGTTCTGGCAGCAGATTTAGAGCGTCTGTTCAGTGGTGTCCTTTTGGCCGATCCTCAAGAACTACTGACTTCCAATCCGGCAGATTTAAACGACATCATGATGGACATGGTCGGAGTAGGTGAGCGTCACGGGATCCGCTTCCCGCGTGACTTTGCCTTGCTGTTTAAGCAAATGCTGTATTTCGATCGCTTTATGCGCATCCTCGCGCCATATACCGATATTTATGCAGACCAGAGACTGCAAATGGTGCAAACTCTTGATCCAAATGTGTTGTTAAAAAACTAAGTGATTAGTTTGAAAATCTCCCTAAATCCCTCTTTATAAAAGAGGGACTTTTCCTTTTTTCAAAGGATGAGAAACATTGTTTCGCAAGCAGAGATTTAAAAATCAAAAGTCAGTGAAAGGTAAAAAAATGGATGCAATTATCATTGAAGGTTTAAAGGTCGAAACTGTGGTCGGATGTTTCAATTGGGAACGCCAAATCATGCAACCTTTAATGCTGGATATGACCATCCAGACCAGTCTGGAACAGGCTTCCAATTCGGACAAACTGGAACATACGCTAAATTACGCGGAAATTTGCGAGATTTCTGCCAAAGTCATTCAGCAGGCCAAGCCAGAACTGATTGAACATGCAGCAAAACTTGTGCTCAATGCACTTTTTGCTACCTTTCCCACAGTAGAATCGATTATGATTACCATCCGTAAGCCTGCCATTATTGCGCAAGCAAATTCTGTAGGAATTCGTCTTGAACGCCACCGAAACGATATTCGCCTTAGCTCTGGCGAGTAATTGTCATCCCCAACAGCATTTTCAAAACGCTATGAAACAGATCTCCGGTTTGGGAAAGGTTAAATTTTCTCAAATTTATGTGATTCCATGCCGTGATGCTGTAGGGGCGGATTACTGGAATGCAGCCTGTTTATTGAAAGCAGCCATGTCGGCGGATGACATCATCGCATTATTGAAAAAAATGGAAACAGATTCGGGGCGTGTACGTCCTTCACATCAAATTTCTTTGGATGTGGACTTAATTGCCTGGGGACAGGATTTACAGCACATGCAGTTTAATCCTAAAAAGTTGCCATTAGCTCTAGATGTCAAAATTCCAATGCGGGATATTTGGCAGAGCACTGATTTTCAGCACGAAAATCATCAATTTCCAGTGGTGAATTGGACAAATTAAAATTCAGTTCTCACGGATAAGCGAATAAAGTTGTAAAAATAGCCTAAGTGCGATGAGATTAACCTGAACATTTGATTTGTTTAATCAAGCAATAAACATTGGACAAAAGGTGAGTGCTTATAAAGTCTAAGTTATTTAAATTATGAAAAAGTGATCAAATATTAGGCGTGGAACATGAAAAATCAATCAAAAAGCCTAATATGCAAGGATTAAGCTTTTTGATTGGAATTAAATTAATGATTTATATAAAATAAATTTTAATTTCGTATAAGGTGTATTATGTTAATTTTAGAAAAATTTAAGTATGTGGAAAATATATAAAGAAGAAAGTTCTGATCTTGGATTTGCTATTGGGTGTCTATTTTCAGAAGCAATTAATTTAAATGAGTTTAGGCAATGGGTTGAGCTTTGTATTAACGATTTAAATCAAGATGAAATACCACTTTATATGTTTGATATTATAGATTTCG
>DKLL01000197.1 GCA_002455755.1 Acinetobacter sp. UBA6641 | reverse complement strand
GACCGAATCCATCAACTGTTTTGGATCATAAAACTGGATATTCAAGGCAATACAGTTGTCATCCAGCACTACAGGTTTCGATTCTTTGACTTTAGCTTTGGCCTGAGCATTGCTCTGTGCCTGGGCAATCGCAACAGCGGCATTGTGCTGTTCCTGTTCCAAAGCCTGGGTCAGGGTTTGAATTTCATGTTTGAGGCGGGATTCATTATTGATACGCGCCAGATATTCAGTACGGCTTGGACGGGCAATAGCGCGATAGGCCAACCATAACAAGCCATGAATCAGCAGCGATAATAAAATCGCCAGCCATTGGGTACGTAAAATTTCCCCAATACTCGGCTGAATCAGGGTAATTTCAATACTGCCGACTTTCTTTTCATTTTGCAGTGCTTCACGAACAAACACTTCGCCTTGGCGTGTTTTGGTTAAACCACCTGTTGCCAGCACCTGATTATTGGCATCTAGAATACGAATAGAAGCCACGCTCGGATTGGTGGCATAACGCTCGGCCAATAATGCCAATGACACCGTATTGGCCGGTTCCAGCTCGGACAGGCTGTCTGTGACCAGTTGCGAGGTCATCAGCTGGCCCTGACTGGCGCGGTTTGCATTCAGCTGATGCGTCGTCGCAAGGACCAGTAAAAAGGTGTGTAAAGCAAAACTTACAATCAGTAGGCTAGCAAATAGCCCTTGTCTAGGCGCATTCAACGTAAACTTCCAAGGCATTTATGTTCAAATTCGATTATGATTCTAACAATAGTTGTAGCTCAGATCCGAGTCAATTCATGCGAGAAATCATTCTTATATCATTTTTGGGACCCGACCAGCCTAATCAATTTACACGATTAATGCAGGTATTGTCCGTACATTCTTTACAAATTTTGGACGTTGGACAAGCCGTCATCCATAACCAACTGACTTTAGGTATTGTTGTTTCGTCAGATGACCAAACTGCTACAGCATTAGCCATGAAGGAGATCCTGATTCTAGCACATGATATTGGCTTAACAGTGCGCTTTAAGCCAATCTCTGCATCAGAATATGATCAATGGGTGAGTGAAGGCGGGCAGACCCGGTATATCGTGACTGCACTGGCACCTGAATTGACCGCTTCACATTTGCAGGCAGTAACCCAGATTGTCTCCAGTCAGGGCTTTAATATTGAAACCGTGACCCGTTTGTCAGGCCGTCCGGAACTCAATGGCGCAGTGGAAGGGCCAAAACGCTCTTGCGTACAATTTGGTCTTAAAGGACAAATGCTGGATGCGACTGCCATGCGTGCAGCCTGTTTGCGTTTATCGGCTGAACTGAGTGTCGATGTGGCAGTGCAAGAAGATAATGCTTACCGTCGTAACCGCCGTTTGGTCTGCTTCGACATGGACTCTACCTTGATTGAACAGGAAGTCATTGATGAGTTGGCGATTGAAGCCGGTGTCGGTGAGCAAGTGGCTGAAATTACTGAACGTGCCATGCAAGGGGAACTGGACTTCCAGCAAAGCTTCCGTGCCCGTGTGGCCTTGCTCAAAGGCATGGATGCGTCTGTTTTACCTCAAATTGCCGAGCGTCTCACTGTGACAGAAGGGGCAGAGCGCCTGATTTCGACTTTGAAAGCGTTGGGATATCGAACGGCAATTCTTTCCGGTGGTTTCCAGTATTTTGCCGAATACCTGCAAGAAAAATTGGGGATTGATGAAGTACATGCCAATATTCTGGATGTACAAGATGGCGTGGTTACCGGTGAAGTCAAAGGTCACATTGTCGATGGCGCTCGCAAAGCCTTGTTGCTACGTGAATTGGCGGAAAAAATGGACATTTCACTGGAACAGGCCATTGCCGTGGGCGATGGTGCCAATGACCTGCCAATGCTGTCGATTGCCGGTTTAGGGGTGGCTTTCCGTGCCAAACCATTGGTGCGTCAAAATGCCAATCAGGCGATTTCAAGCGTCGGCCTTGATGGAGTACTCTATCTGCTCGGCGTACATGATAAAGATCTGAGCCGCGCCTAGCTCTCATATCTCATCATTGCAGTGTATGGATTAAACGCGACATTGATGTCGCGTTTTTTGTTTAAAAACAGGCAAAATACGATAAGCGGTAGCCAGGTATTACCGATAAAAACAGCATTCAAGCCGTTCAGGAAAAAAGTTTTCTTGTTGATTAAAATGAGTTGTTTTTTTGTAATGACACGGCAAGTCCGAGCCCATCTCGTTTCCAGAAAAAGTTAAAAATAAAAAAGTGTAATGACAAAATAATATTGCGACAAGGTATGTCGCTTACTGAAAATACAAGACTTTTTTTCTTAAAAAAACTCCGCATAATGCTTGCATAGAGATTGATATAAATATATTCCATCATTTATTCACGGTATCGGGGACTTGATTTAGACCCATATAAAAGTGTCAAAATCCTATATAGGACGGAGGTTTTTATGGTTACAGCGGATTTAGCAACCATTGTTGGCTTAAGCTTGATTGCGACTGCTTTGATAGCTGTTTTCTTCTCGCCTTATCGTCGTTTGTTAAGCTATATGTTTGCAGGTATGCTGTTTTGGGGAGTGATTGAAGCCATTCGCTTCAGCACCCAAGTCGTTTTTGATTTACCCATGGCATACAGTTATCTGACTGGGGTAATGTCGGTGATGGTTATCGTAACTATGCTGCTATTACGTGAAGATCGTCGTGCAGAACGAGCTTTAGCTGAACGTCAGTATATTGAACATACACCAGTTTATGACGATGAACAGCAACAGTGTTCAAGCCGTTAATTTGCAAGACCTATAAATTAAAAAAATAAAAGATGTGCTCAGGCACATCTTTTTTTGTTCATTATTGTTATACAAAGCCTTATTTCAAAAAACACAAGTTATGGTAGGATGAGTCGTCAATTTTTCAACAATTACAATAGGCTTAAATGTCATGAAACTCTCTTCGATTCCTGTCGTAAAATTACCCCTGGTCGATGTAAGCACGGATCCGCTTGATTTGTTAGTTGCGGGCTTAGCCTTGCGTATGAAGCAATTGGCGCGCACCAGTCCAAAATTTATTGAGCTGGTTCATGAACGTCAATTCCGTATTCAAATTGGTACCGACCTGGGTGTTGCGCGTCAAATTATTGTAAACAATGGACAAATTGACACAGTAGCAGGCGATGCAGAAAAAGCGGACTTCATTTTGCAGTTTGCAGACAGTGAACAGGGTGTAAAAACCTTAGTGAAAGGTGATCCAAGCGCTTTTATGACCGGCATGCAAAATGGCAGCATTAAAATGGAAGGCGATTTTGGCCTTTTGGTCTGGTTTAACAAAGTTGCCAAACTGATTCCGCCAAAATTACCAAAACCGGTACAAGAAAAAGTGAAATTAGTGCGTTCATTTATCCGTGAAAAGACTGGTAAATAATTAATATCAATTGAAAAATATAGTTTTTTATTAGGGTGTGTTGACACTT
>DKLL01000200.1 GCA_002455755.1 Acinetobacter sp. UBA6641 | reverse complement strand
TCGCTTCGCATAATCTTCCAGCTGGTGGCCTGCAATTTTACCTACATTAAAATACTGCGATTCAGGGTTAGCATAGTAGAAACCGCTCACTGATGAAGGCGGCCACATTGCAAAACTAGAAGTCAATTGCGTACCAATCTTGTCAGTCGAACCTAACCAGTCAAACAATGGCGCTTTTTCAGAGTGCTCAGGACATGCAGGGTAACCTGGTGCAGGACGGATACCGACATATTTCTCTTTAATCAACTCTTCATTCGACAACTGTTCAGATGCCTGGTTGCCCCAGAACTCTTTACGGATACGTTCATGCAAGTGCTCTGCAAAAGCTTCGGCAAAACGGTCACCTAAAGATTGCACCAGAATTGCTGAGTAGTCATCGCCTTTGGCCTTGTACTCATTTGCCAATTCTTCTGCACCAAAGATCGAAACGGTGAAACCGCCTAAGTAATCTTCAGTCACGCCTTTAGGGGCTACAAAATCAGCCAATGACAAGTTAGGTTTACCGGTCACTTTATCCGATTGCTGACGGATATGCTCAAAAGTATGCGTAACAGTCGTGCCAGTTTCGTCATAGACTTCAACCGAATCTGCACCTGAACGGTTGGCAGGGTAAATGCCAAATACCGCGCGTGCATCGAAACGTTTGTTTTCAATGATGTCTTTGAGCATCGTCTGCGCCTGATTATACAAGTCGGTCGCTGCTTCACCCACTACTTCATCTTTCAGGATGGCTGGGAATTTACCTGCCAGACTCCATGAGATAAAGAACGGTGTCCAGTCAAAATATTCCACCAGTGTTTCAAGCGGATAGTCGGTCAGGGTTTGCGTACCAATGAAATTCGGCTTCACAGGCTTGTTGGCTGCAAAGTCAATTTTCAAGCCATTTTCAACCGATTCTGCATAAGACAATTTCGCAGCTTTCGGCTGTTTATTGGCAATACGTTCACGCACTTTTTCATATTCAGCACGGGTTTCTGCCACAAAGGCAGGTTTCATCTCTTTAGACAGCAGGGTGGTTGCTACACCGACCGCACGAGATGCATCGGCCACGTAAATAACGGCATCATTTGAATATTGCGGATCAATTTTTACCGCAGTATGTGCTTTAGACGTGGTTGCACCGCCAATCATGAGCGGCACCTTAAAGCCTTTACGCTGCATTTCTTTGGCAACAAACACCATTTCATCCAAAGATGGGGTAATCAGACCGGAAAGACCGATGATATCGACCTTCTCGTCAATGGCCGTTTGCAGGATTTTTTCCGCAGGCACCATCACACCCAGGTCAACGATGTCATAACCGTTACAGCCCAGCACGACACCTACAATGTTCTTGCCGATATCGTGTACGTCACCCTTTACGGTCGCCATCAACACTTTACCTTTAGACTGGCCTGCAGTTTTCTCAGCTTCGATGTAAGGGTTCAGCCAGGCCACTGCCTGTTTCATCACACGTGCAGATTTCACTACTTGCGGCAGGAACATTTTACCTGAACCGAACAGGTCACCGACCACATTCATGCCGTCCATCAATGGACCCTCAATCACATCCAATGGACGTTTGGCTTTTAAACGCGCTTCTTCGGTATCTTCATCAATAAAGGTGGTAATGCCTTTGACCAATGCATATTCAAGGCGTTTTTCAACGCTTTCGTTACGCCATTCCAGGTTCTCAACGGCTTTTTGCGCGCCTGCCTGACCGCGATATTGCTCAGCCACTTCCAGCAGTTTTTCTGTTGCTTCCTGACCGCTTTCACCCTGGTTCCGGTTCAGGATCACATCTTCAACCGCGGCTTTTAATTCGCCTGGAATGTCATCGTAAATCGCCATTTGACCAGCATTCACAATACCCATGGTCATGCCTTGCTTGATGGCATGGTAAAGGAATACCGAGTGAATTGCTTCACGTACCGGCTCGTTACCACGGAAAGAGAACGATACGTTAGACACACCGCCTGAAATCATGGCATGCGGCAGGTTCTGCTTAATCCAGCCGGTTGCCTCAATGAAGTCCACCGCGTAGTTGTTGTGTTCTTCAATACCGGTGGCTACCGCGAACACGTTCGGGTCAAAAATGATATCTTCAGCCGGGAAGCCGACTTCATTCACCAAAACATCGTATGAACGCTTACAGATTTCACGTTTACGCGCCGCTGTATCCGCCTGACCATTTTCGTCAAAGGCCATCACAATCACAGCTGCACCGTACTNNCAAACTCGTCATAACCTTCTTTCAAGGAAATCGAGTTAACCACCGGCTTACCTTGTACGCATTTCAAGCCTGCTTCAATGATTTCCCATTTAGACGAGTCAATCATGATGGGTACGCGGGAAATTTCAGGTTCAGATGCCACCAGATTCAGGAAGTGCACCATTGCGCCTTCTGAATCGAGCATACCTTCGTCCATGTTGATGTCGATGATTTGCGCCCCGGCTTCAACCTGCTGCTGTGCGACTTCTAAAGCTTCGGCAAAGTTTTCTTCACGAATCAAACGCAGGAATTTTTTAGAACCGGTGACGTTGGTCCGTTCACCCACGTTCACGAACAGCGAATCGGCTGTAATATTAAATGGTTCTAAACCGCTTAAGCGGCATGCCGGTTTGGTTTCAGGTAATTGACGCGGTTTGATGTCTTTAACGGCATGGTAAATGGCACGGATATGATCCGGTGTGGTACCACAGCAACCGCCAGTAATGTTGATTAAACCGCTTTCTGCAAATTCTTTCAGGAAGGCAGCCGTTTCTTCCGGAGTCTCATCATAACCGCCAAAGGCATTTGGCAAGCCGGCATTAGGATGGGCAGAAACAAAAGTATCGGCGACATCGGAAATGGTTTTTACGTGCGGACGCATGGCATCTGCGCCAAGCGCACAGTTGAAGCCAATTGACAGCAAGTCACCGTGACGAACCGAGTTCCAGAACGCTTCTGCTGTTTGACCGGTCAAGGTACGGCCTGAAGCATCGGTAATGGTGCCTGAAATCATCAATGGCAATTCATAGCCAATCTGGTTGAAGACTTCTTTCACTGCAAAGATCGCTGCTTTACAGTTTAGGGTATCGAATACCGTTTCAATCAGCAGGATGTCTGCACCACCTTCAATTAAGGCATGTGCAGCTTGAATATAGTTTTCTTTCAGTTCATCAAAGGTGATGTTACGGAAAGCCGGGTCATTCACGTTTGGTGAAATTGAACAGGTACGTGATGTCGGGCCAAGCACACCCGCCACGAAACGCGGTTTTTCTGGGGTTGAATATTTTTGGCAGGCTTCTTTGGCAATACGCGCCGCTTCACGGTTAATCTCTGAAACCAAATCTTCCATGTGATAGTCAGACATTGAAACCTTGGTGCCGTTAAAGCTGTTGGTTTCAATAATGTCGGCACCCGCTTCAAGATAAGCTTCGTGAATACCTTGAATGATCTGCGGTTGTGTCAGGACCAAAAGGTCATTGTTACCTTTTAAGTCAGATGCCCAGTCAGCAAAACGCTCACCACGGTAGTCGGCTTCTTCGAGTTTATGACGCTGAATCATGGTGCCCATTGCACCGTCGATAATCAGAATCCGTTGAGCGAGCAGCTCTTTTAGGGTGGCAAGCGTGGACATAAATAACCCCAATCCGATGGAATATAAAATCGGCAAATATATTAACAGAATTCAGGTCATAATGACTGATATTCGGTACATTTCCTGAGCGCACTGTCGACCTTGCTGAATAAATAGCCTTGCACTATAAAGACAGGCCTTCGAATCAGCTGTCATAAATTCTTCATTAAGCTGTCATCTTTAGCCTGCATGCTAGGTGGAATCTCAGTCAGCATAGTTTGGCTGTCATTTATTTCATGCTTTGTAACATTACTGAAAATGGCTGAAGTATAGACAATTGGAAAAGAGGATTTTATTTTAAGTATATGAAAAATATAATTTAAGTTGAGTGGTTTTCTCGGGATTCGAGCGGGATATTTAGCAAATAAAGTACGAAATATTGCTTTATATGACAGCTGTTTGTCATATAATTGTCACAATTAAACTGAACAATAGTGGGGATTTTATTATCCCCCTTGAACCGTCTGCATGAATTCTAATATTCCTCCCGTCCAAGATCAGGTGCCATCAGCACCAGCGAAATCGACGAATGTGCATGTTGCTACACCGAAATTTTTTATGCCGGTGTTTATCACGGTGATTATTTCTACTTTGGTGTATATCGGTTTTCAGCTTTCTACCGATTTGGCTCATGTTCCAAGCTTAAGTTTATATTCCGTTATTCTTTTAGCGACTGCGTTGTTAATTGCTTTAGGTTTTGAATTCGTTAATGGTTTTCATGACACGGCCAATGCAGTAGCAACAGTTATTTATACCAATGCTTTATCTGCCCCTGTTGCTGTAATGTGGGCAGGTTTTTGTAATTTTCTCGGGGTGATGGTTGCAAGTGGGGCAGTAGCCTACGGCATCATTGCTTTATTGCCTGTCGAACTGATTATGAATGTCGGTTCAGGCGCAGGCTTTGCCATGGTTTTTGCCATGCTGATTGCCGCGATTCTGTGGAATTTGGGTACCTGGTTTTTGGGTATTCCGGCATCGAGCTCACATACTTTAATCGGTTCGATTTTAGGTGTGGGTATTATGAACTATCTGCTTCATTCAGGCGCTGGCGCAAGCGGCATAGATATGGAGCAGGTGATGAAAGTGGGTAAAGCACTGCTGTTTTCTCCACTGATTGGTTTTGCTTTTGCTGCTGTCCTGTTTTTACTGGTGAAAAAAATCTTCCGTAAACAGCTGGAGCTTTTTNNCTTTTTCATCCGCCTGAAGGCAATAAGCCGCCACCGCCGTTAATTCGTGCGATTTTGATTTTCACTTGTACTGGCGTAAGTTTCGCGCATGGTTCAAATGATGGTCAAAAAGGTATGGGCTTGATTATGCTGATTTTGATTGGTTGTGTACCATTAGCTTATTCTTTAAATAAGAACTTAGACAATGCACATATTCAGTCTTTTCAGCAATTGTCTCAGCAAACGGCTACGGCTATTTATCCGCAGCATGAAAATATTACGGATGAGCAGGCACGTACTGTCATTACCAAATATATTCAAACTAAAGAAATGAACCCTGCAGTGGTTCCAGCTTTAGCGGGCTTGACAGATCATTTGGGTGAGCGTGTTGCCAAATATGGCGATATCGATAATATTCCAGAGGCTGAAGTTTCTGTGATCCGTAATGACATGTATCTCAGCACGACTGCATTTAAGCGTTTAGATAAAGCTGAACAGCTTCCTGCAATGTCAAAAGATCAAGACAAGTTAGTTAAAGAATATCGTAAAAACCTGGATTCATTCCTGCAATACATTCCGACCTGGGTGAAAGTGGCCGTTGCTCTTGCACTTGGTCTGGGTACCATGGTCGGCTGGAAGCGTATTGTGGTCACTGTCGGTGAACGTATTGGTAAAAACCATATGACTTATGGTCAGGGCATGTCAGCTGAACTTGTCGCAATGACGACGATTGCTGCTGCTGATGGTTTGGGTATGCCTGTATCGACAACACACGTTTTAAATAGTGCAGTCGCAGGTACCATGGTTGCCAATAAATCAGGTCTGAATTTACAAATGGTGCGTACGATTTTATCGGCATGGATTTTCACTTTACCAGCGACGATCTGTTTATCTGGTGGTCTGTACTGGTTGTTCTTACAGTTCGTTTAAAACTGCTGTTTGAAACAAAAAAACGCTGCAATTGCAGCGTTTNNATTTAGGAGAGGAGAGTTGCAGCAAAAGTTCAATATCAAATATGATCAGGCCTCTCCCTCGCGTACTCAGAATATATTCTGAGGAACCTCATCTCCTAGAAGAAGAGGGATTAAAATAACAGGACATAAAAATATTCATCAACAGAGAAAAATCCACCCTTATTTCTTCAATTTGCCTAACACTTGCTTAATCGGCAACTTTTCATTGGCAAAACCGTACAGTGCAGCAAAAGGCAGGGCAGTACGCGCTAAATAAGGCACGCGCCACAATCCGCCATGGTTGGCACCTTTCATCATCAGTTCTAGCGGATGATCCAGATGGGTTTCCGGATTGGCAACCGATTCAGGGTGACGCAGGTCATAAATCCACAAAGCAGCCATTAAAGCATTGGTGGTTTCAGGGCTAAATGATTCCACGTCGAACAGGCTGGCCCCATTG
>DKLL01000033.1 GCA_002455755.1 Acinetobacter sp. UBA6641 | reverse complement strand
GCCAAAGGCTAGACGTGCACACTGGATCAAAGCCTTATGACGTAAAAAGCGTTTTGGATGTGATTGCCAAGGTCCTGCATAACCATTTTGACCCATGGGTTCGCGATAAACCTCATCAAGATATTCGCGCACAATGGTTGGGCGGTCGCGATCCTTGCGATAAATGATGCAATCAACCCAAGTCGGGCAATCTACTTTCGCTTTATTAGGGCGAACTGATTCTGGTGAAAATGCAAACTCAATGCCGTTTAAGTTGGGGTTGCTATTGATAATGCGAGACCAGCCATCTACACCAACAACAGGGATAATCCCTTTGTTTTTATCAGGAAAAGCATAAATTTCTTTGGTCCATGGGTTTAGCTTGTACTGACTTGCAACAATCATCAGCGCGCCCATTTGTGCATCTGAAATTTCCTTGTCAGATTTAAAAGCAGTCTGGATCAGCGTTTGTTTTAATTCCAAAGGATCAACATTGTGCAGACCTAAAACTTCTGCCAGTTGAGAGATTTGCGCTGTTACCAAACCTTGATGTTGAACTACTGCATTCATATTCTTATTCCTTAGTATTTGATCGAAACATCTGGCACAGCGTTATTTGCGATTGCGCGAATCACATTCTTCGCTGTTTCTTCTGTTAATCCAGGAATCGCAAAACATAGGGNNATTGTTCAGCAAGGCGAAGGTGCTCCAATTCAGCTTGCTCCGCTTCGTATTTTTCACGGTCAACCTGAACTTTTCGCAATACCTCTAAGCATTCATATTTTTGAAGTTTTGCTTGTTCCTGGTGCTCAGCAAATGACTCATCAACAGTGATGGCTTCAATCTCCGCAATCACAGAAAGAATTAATGAAAGTGGCGACCCAATATCAACACGACCACTATCAAATTGAGCAATCTTGTCTTGAATAGCCTGAATACGATCCTTTTCAGCCTGTTCCCATGCATCACGCGGTGCCAAGATTTCATTGCGCAGATCATCAAACTTTTTAACCGTACTGATGCGATCATCATCAATAACTTTGATTTGAGCCTTTTGTTCAGCAACCAGTTCTTTTCCGCACTTTTCAATGAAGGTTTTAGATTTACTGATTTTCAGGGCAAGTGACCCAATCGCATCACGGCCTTTTTTAGTGGTCACATCTGGAACGTGTGAACGCGCTTCTTGAGCAATACGCTCGAATAGTTCAGTAGTGCCACCTGGTGTGCGAAATGCAGATACAACAACATTTTGATCTGCGATTTCTAATTCAAATTTTGCATTCATATTCTTATCCTTGTGCCATTTCAAATTTTTCTACAGCATCCTCTTCAAGCCATTCATTCAACTCATAGACCTGTGATTCAGTCAGAATGAAATGCAAGCCAGATGGTGTTTCTTCAAAGTCAGACCGAGTGACCAGAGCTAAAGTTTTGTTGTCTACTTCAAGCTTGGTGTAATCCACATCACGGCCAGATTCAGGGTGGAATTGCTGTTCCACACACATTGAATCAGTCAGCACAATTGCTTTGATTTCACAAGCAATGGATTGATTTCCAACAACGAAAGAGAACTGCACATTGTCCGCATCAACTCCAATGCCTGACTTTTTGATTGAAAGCATCGGAAAACACGGAGCAAACAATTCAGGTTTAGTTTGAGCGTTCATGCTGGCACCTCATCAACTGGAAGACCTAAAGCAGCATTCACTTTGTCGAACTGGATTGCAGGAAGCATTGCTACAGTTGGCTTAGATACAAACTTTTCGAGTAATGATTTCGATGCTGGCCAAGCTTCCCAAAGCTTTTTAAATGTTTGAACACTATGAAGAATGGCGTTTACTTCGCGCTCCATGGCCTTACGTTGTTTCTTTATGTCACCAGCGATATCAAGAGCCTTGAGAAAATCGATACATATTTGCTCATCACCAATGTATAACTTAGGTTTTTGCCAATAATGCTCATGTCCAATAAGGCGAGAATCAGTGAAATAGACATCATGAATTTGTCCAGCAATGGCAATTTTTATGTAGTAGCTTGTCTTCAACCAATCTTCAGGAAGACTTTGCATGGCTTTTAAATGAGCGCCATAAATATCTTCATAAATCTTGTTGCCAGCTAAACGCAGGTTTAGATCAGCTTCTTTTTCCTTTGCTTCAAATGCATTATTCAAGACACAACGAGCCATACGCTCACGTAAATCATTAGTTAAACGGCTCATTTGCTTTCCCCTGAATTTGAAATTTCTGCTTGAATTTTTATTGCCTGCAACGTCTGGCGATCCACATCATCTGAACAACTACGAACTGCAAAAGGCGTTGCCACGATTGGCGAACTAAAAACCACTACTGCAATGGCGTCACGCATAAAAGCTTTGAACTTGTTCCAGCGATTTGCCTTAGCAATCTGCTTTGTAGAAGGCGGCTGCTGGTAAAGAATCCCTGTTGTTGGGATGTGGCCAAACTCAGGGGTTTGACTGTGGGATGCTGTTTGGTTCATACTTATCTCACTCTTTGAGTAAAAGTCCCTGGTCGTCGAAAGCAAGGGGCTTTTTTGTTATCTGGTGAGATGTAATTTAGTGTTTACTAAATATTTAGTCAATAGTTTTGCTAAATAAATTTAGTAAAATATTTAGTAAATAATAATATAGACAAAAGAAAACCTTTTCAAAGATATTGAATATTCAATAAAAAATATTTTCTAATAAGTTGAAAATAAGGAAATAATGTTTGAAAATTGGTTAAATTTTAATTAATA